>NZ_AJQF01000035.1:0-17273 GCF_000261705.1 Bradyrhizobium genomosp. III
TGACGCCACCGGTGAAGGACGTGCCGCCGCCCGGACGTACCGCTGGGCCGGCCGCGAAGTTGCCGCCACCTCCCTGCAACGCGGGGCCGCCGCCAATTCGTGCTCCGCCACCGAAGCCGCCGCCGCCCATGCGCGCGCCGCCGCCACCACCGAAGTGAGCGCCGCCACCGCCACCGCCCATGTGAGCACCACCACCACCACCGCCGACGTGGCCGCCACCACCGCCGCCACGGCCACCGCCGCCCGGCCCCTGTGCAAAGCTCGGTGAGGTCATGGGTAGAACGAGCGCCAGCGCTGCGGCGGCACTCAAAACTTTCAGACTTTTCATGATAAAACTCCTTTCCCGGAAGCAAACCCTATGAAAGGGCTGGGGTTCCTGGGATCACGCCGGTTTGCGCGTGAACGGAGCCTCGCTCTCAATGGCTGTACCCGGCATGAACGGATCGCGTCCGATTTGCGGCAGCGTTCCTGGCGAGCCCGGCGCATTTGCCGAGGGCGCCGCCGTCCCGCCGAACTGGACATTTCGCCGCCCGGATGGCATCAGGACCCGACGAAGCAGGGCCCTTGCCGCATGAAACAATTCTTCCTCAAGTTCTTCACCTGGTGGAATGGCCAGACTTTTGGCACCCAGCTCTGGACCAAGCGGTACGGAGAGCTGGTCGGCCAGGACGAGCAGGGCAATCTCTACTATCGCACCCGCGGCGGGGCGGTCGATCCGACGCTCGGCTTTGAGCGACGCTGGGTGGTCTATAACGGCTATGCGGAAGCCAGCCGGATCCCCCCGTCCTGGCACGGCTGGATTCATCACGTCGTCGATGTGCCACCGACCGAGGCCAACTATCAGCCGCGCGAATGGGAAAAGCCGCACCAGCCGAATCTCACCGGCACGGCAAAGGCCTATCGGCCCTCGGGCTCGACCCTGGCCAGCGGCAAGCGTCCGAAGGCGACCGGCGACTATCAGCCCTGGACGCCTGGCTAGGCTTTCCGCCCTCCTTCGACTCTCGATCGTTCGGTTGGATGCACGCGCATCCGACTCACCTTGCTGTGGACAACGGGAACAGCGGGGACGGCGTCTGCGCGGACATTGCGGCCAGGCAAGCCATGCGGCTCAATGATCCCATCTTACGGAGATGGGAGACCATCGCGTTCGGTTCGGGCAACAGTTCGCGACTGTCCCGAGATGCAGCGGCCGCCGAGTAAGGACTCGATCGGGACATAGGCCCCCGGTCTGGAAGTTCCGAAATCGCCCGATGGAATGTGCAGCCGCCGTAAGACAGGAAAGGCCGCTCGGGAAACCGAGCGGCCTTTTTCTGTTGGGACCAGCACGACGGTCACTGCCCCGGACGCTGCCCGGCACGAAGTGATGCACTGCAGAGCCGGGGCCCATGCTGCAGCGACCCGTGTAGCCCCTGGGTCCCGGCTCTGCGCAGCAGCGTTGCTCGCTGCAGCGCGTCCGGGACACGCGAGCATCGGCCCGCGCTAGTTCACCCGCTCCGCCGCACGCTTGACCGCTTCCAGGCGCCGCGCCTGGTTTTGCGCGCCGCGCTCTCTCAGCAAGGCCAAGACTTCAGCGGGCGCCGTGTCGGGCGAGCCCGAATTGAAGGGCGGGGCGGGGTTGTATTCCATCTGGAGCTGGATTGCTTCCGCCGTGGTGCGATCGACCATGAGGGAGACCAGCGTCAGCGCGAAATCGATTCCCGCGGTGACGCCGCCGCCGGTGATGCGATTGCGGTCGACGCAGACGCGTGTCTTGGTCGGCATGGCGCCGAACTGGCCGAGCATCTCGATCGCGCTCCAATGGGTGGCGGCGCGGTAGCCCTTCAACAGGCCGGCGGCGCCGAGCGCCAGCGATCCCGTGCAGACCGAGGTCACGTATTTTGCGCCTTCGGCCTGCTTGCGCAGGAAATCCAGCACCTCTTCATCGTTGAGCAAGTCGTTGGTGCCGCCGCCGCCGGGAACGCAGATCACGTCGAGCTGCGGGCAGTCGGCGAACGTCGTGGTCGGTGTCAGCGTCAGCACGGAATCGCTCGGCACGGGCTCGATCCGCTTCCAGATCAGGTGCAGCTTGGCGCCGGGCACCATGGAGAACACCTGCAAGGGACCGGTGAAGTCGAGCTGGGTGACGCGCGGAAATACCAGAAGACCGATCTGGAGCGGTGACGACATCGGCAGGTCCTCCAAAGATGAGCTTGACGCGCGAAGACTGGCATGGTGCGGTTGTGTCTGAAATGGCGTAATTCCCTCTATTTCGGACATGCCCTATGATCGGCATCCTGATCTTCCCGGATTTCCAGCTGCTCGATGCGGCCGGCCCGATCTCGGTGTTCGAGGTCGCGGCGCGCTGCACCGGCAAGACGCTTGCGCTGCGCGTGCTGGCCGCGAGCGCGGGACTGGTGCGCAGCTCGTCGGGCGTCGAGATGATGGCGCGTGGTTTCAAGTCGGCGAATGCGATCACGACGCTGGTGATCGCGGGCGGCGCGGGCGTTGCGGATGCCGCGCGCTGCGAGGTCACGCGCGCCTTCGTGCAGCGGCTGGCGCGGCGCGGCGTGCGCGTGGCGAGCGTCTGCTCGGGCGCCTATGTGCTGGCCGAGGCGGGGCTGCTCGACGGCCGCCGCGCCACCACGCATTGGGGGCGGACGCGCGATTTCGTCGCGCGCTATCCGAAGGTGAAGTTCGAGCCGGACCAGATCTTCACCCGCGACGGCAATGTCTGGACGTCGGCAGGAATTACGGCGGGCATCGATCTGGCGCTCGCGATGGTCACCGAGGACCATGGCGAGGAGATCGCGCAGGCAGCCGCGCGGCAGCTCGTGCTCTACCATCGCCGCAGCGGCGGGCAGTCGCAGTTCTCCTCCCTGCTGGAGCTGAAGACGCCGAACGGCCGCTTTGGCGCGCTGTTGTCCTGGGCGCGCGAAAATCTCGAGGCGCCGCTGACGGTGGAGGACCTCGCCGATCGCGCCGGCATGAGCGCACGGCATTTCGCCCGCGCGTTCGCCGCCGAGACCGGCGCGACGCCGTCGAAAGCGATCGAGCGGCTGCGGCTCGAAGTCGCGCGCGAGCGCGTGCAGTCCTCGCGCGAGGCGATCGAGCTGGTCGCTGAGGCGACCGGCTTCGGCGATCCCGAGCGCATGCGGCGCGCCTTCATCCGCGCCTTCGGCCAGCCGCCGCAGGCGCTGCGGCGCGCGGCGAGGGCGGGTTAGGGGGTGCTTGTCGCAGCAGAGCTGGAGGTGTTCGCGCGTACCGTCAGGCGCCGCGCGATCGGCATCAGCATGTAAGGCGCAAGGTGAATCGGAAACTGCGTCATCGCGAAATAGAGCCAGGTGGTGGGCGGTAATGCGCCGGCAGTAGCCGCCAGCATCAGGCCGAGATTGCGCTGTGACACCATCAGCCCAAGCGCCAGCGCGCGCTCATAGCCGATGCGGCGGAATAGCAGCGTGGTGATCGCGAGCAGGGTGAAATAGATCGCGAACGAGAGAGCTGCGAGGCCGAGGGTGAACAGCGGCTGTGCGAGAAGGTCGCTGACGACATCGCCCATGATCGCAGCAGCGAAGATGAAGAGGATGATGATGTTGAGGCCGTCGATCGGCGCCTTGTGACGCTGGATCGCCGCCGCGCCGAAGAGCCATCTGATGGCGGTCGCCGCCAGCAGCGATGCTGCGAGGATGCCAAGCAGTTTCAGGCCCAGCGTCAACGGCGTGACGCTGAGCATGTCGCCGAGGAAGAGGCCGGCGAATAGCGAGGCCGTGAAGGGCACCAGCGCGGTCGAGGTCACCAGCGTGATCAGCACGAGCGTGGCATCGAGACCCATCAGTGCGGCCAGGGCCGGGGAGGCCATCATCGGCGAGGCCATGCTCTGGAGCATCAGTGCGAGCGAAAGCCCGGGGGCGCGAGCCGTGAGCCCGGTTGCGTGGGCGATCAATCCGACGATCAGCGGCACGCCGATCGTGGTCCAGGCCGTGGCGGTTGCAACCAGCGCCGGCCGGCGCAAATGGCCGTAGAGGGCGGCCAGATCGACCCGCATGAAGGAGATGCAGAGCAGGCAGAGGATCGCCTCGGTCAGATAGGGACGCAGCAGCGCGCCGAGCGGTGGCACCGCAGCCGCGATGAAGACGACAGCGGCGACTCCGCGCGTGCCCTGGCTGCCGAGCCATGTCAGGCCGCGCATGGGGAGGGCATGTAGGAGAGCAGGGTGCATTTTGGCGTCCGGGAGAGCAACTCGAGAGCTTGGCTGGCTACTTGCCTTCAAATGGATTTACGACGCGAACTCCCGTAGGCTCAAAGTCCGAGACATTGCGCGTCACGACAGTAAGTCCATGCTCGAGCGCGGTGGCGGCAATCATGAGATCTGCGCTGTCATTGCCGAGCGCGGCGCTGAGAGCTCCCCAGCGACGCGCGGTCTGGAGGTCAAACGGCAAGACCTGGGTGCCGTAGAGAGCGAGAACGCGATCCAGCCAGGTGGCGAGCGCATCGGCAAAGCTCGGATCTGCAGCGCGCTGACGTTCGATTCCGCGTTCGATTTCGCCGATGCTGACGACGCTGAGGAAAAGATCTGCCGTTCGCTGCCGCTCCATCCAGGCGACCACCGACGGGTTGCGTCTGGTCCGACGCAGCTCGGACAGCGTGACGGTGTCGAGCAGAAACATCAGAGGCCGATGTCACGATCCGCGACACGCGCGCGCGGAAATTCCCCGTCGTCTTGCGGCATTTCAAGAAGCAGATCGGTCAGAGAGGGCGCCCGAGCGCGTTGCAGCTCCTGCAAGCGTTCAAACTCTGCGGCATTCAAGATCACCACAGCGGGTTTGCCATGCCGTGTCACCGTTTGCGGTGCGCGCTGCGCCGCATGGACCACCTCGCTGAAGCGGTTTTTTGCATCCTGCACCGACCAGACTCGCTTGGTCATACTCAGACTTTCTAGCTAGAAATTCTGGCTAGAATATGCGCCTCCTGGCGGCTCTGGTCAAGGACGAAGCCAATGCTCGCGGCGTTGCTATCCCAATCCCTTCAGCCACGCGCTGATCTCGCCGACGGCGACATTGGCCTGCTGCAACAGCTTGCCCATGGTGAAGAAGCCATGGAATTGGCCGGGATAGTGCTTGTACGTGACGGATATGCCGGCCTGCTTCAGCCGCTCGGCATATTCGTCGCCTTCGTCGCGCAGCGGATCGGCGCCGGCGGTCAGCACATAAGCCGGCGGCAGGCCGGCAAGGTCTTGCGCACGTGCCGGTGAAGCGCGCCAGTCATGGATGTCGGCGGCGCCATTGAGGTAGTGGTCGCGAAACCAGCGGATCACCGAATGCGTCAGCAGCACGCTGGTCTCGGGCTCGCTGTGGGAGCCGTGCGTCATGGCGAAATCGGTGGCGGGGTAGATCAGCACCTGGCCCGCGAGTGCGGGGCCGCCAGCTTCACGCGCGGCGAGCGCCACGACCGCGGCGAGATTGCCGCCGGCGCTGTCGCCGCCGATCGACAGGCGCGAGGCGTCGATGCCGAGCTCGCGCGCGTTCGCGGCGACCCATCGGGTCGCGGCGATGGCGTCCTCGGTAGCCGCGGGAAACTTGTGCTCGGGTGCGAGGCGGTAGTCGACCGAGATCACGACCAGCGCGCCGGCGTGGGCCAACTGGCGGCAGACGACGTCGTGGGAGTCGAGATCGCCGATCACCCATCCGCCGCCGTGGAAGAACACCAGCGCCGGCGATAGGCCGTTGTGCCGGCGCGGCTCCTTGGGAACGTAGAGGCGGGCGGGGATCACCCCGTGCGGCGCCGGGATCGATAGCGGCGTGGCGCGCGCGAGCTCAGGCGGCTCGGGGTTGGTGGCAAAGCGCGCCTGAGCATAATAGGCGCGCGCTTCCGGCGCTGTCAGCGTCTCGTAGGCGGGGCGGCCGGCCTCCTGGAAAGCCTTGTAGACGGCGGCGGCATCGGGATCGAGCACAACGGGCATGGAGGGGGGCACCTCGGGGGTTCCGGTTATCGTTGAATGTCATTTTCGGGCGATGCCCGCCTCGCGCTCCTGGGAGGGCTTTCCGACTATCCCACCGGTCGGCCGCCCTGGCCAGCGGACGGCGGGCAGGGCAGGGATGCCGCCCTTCCCCCGCCGTATTCCCCGTGTTAACCGGAGGGCCTGCGAGCGGCGGTATCCCCTGTAGAATGTCCAACAAGCCCGATTCGCTGTTGAAGCCGCGCGAGATGTTTCGAACCATTACCCTGACAGGTCTTGCGGCGCTTTTGGCCGCCACCGCGCTGACGGCTGCGACGCCGGCTCAGGCGCAGATCGGCACGATCTTTTCCGATCCGCCGCCGCTGCGCCCGCCCGGCAACATTCCACGCGGCCAGCCCCAGCCGCAGCAGATCCCCGACGACGACGAAGAGGTGCCGGAGCTGCCGCCGCAGGGCCGCGTGCTGCCGTCGCGCCCGATGCCGCCGCCGCCGGGCCGGCAGGGCAACGTGATGCCAGGGCCGGTCGAGACCCAGCCGCTGGCGCCGCCGCCGGGCTCCACCGTCGCTCCGCCGAACCAGCCGCCGCCTGTGGCGGTCGCGCCGCCGGGCGCCGGCCAGCCGGGTGCGCCGGGTCGCCAGCCGCAGCAAAAGGGCGGGCCGGGTGGCGCCGTGCCGCAGACCCCGGCAAGCCTGCAGCCGGGCGACGAGGTTGTCACCGAGCCGCCGGCCCAGAAGATCGTGAACAAGAAGGCGACTTTCTCGGGGCTCGACAAGATCACCGGGCGCATCATCAATTTCGACGAGGAGATCGGCGAGACCGTCCAGTTCGGCGCGCTCAGGGTCAAGACCGACGCCTGCTACACGCGGCCGGCGACCGAGGCCACCAACACCGACGCCTTCGTCGAAGTCGACGAGATCACCTTGCAGGGCGAGGTGAAGCGGATCTTCTCGGGCTGGATGTACGCGGCAAGCCCGGGCCTGCACGGCGTCGAGCACCCGATCTACGACATCTGGCTCACCGACTGCAAAGAGCCGCAGCAGACCATTGCGACCGCAGCGCCGGATCCCGCGACCAAGCCCGCACCTCCGCCGCCGCCCGCGCAGAAGAAGGCCGCGCCGAAGCAGGTGCAGCAGCGTCCGCCGCAGCCTCTGCCGCCGATCCAGCAGCAGCAACCGGCACCGCCGCCGCCTCCGCCGCCGGAGCAGCGGCCGGGTCTGTTCGGTATCCCGGGGTTCGGCCGCTAAGCCTGCTATCGATTATTGCCGCGCGGCGATGATCTCGAGCGCGCGTGCGCCCGGGATCGCCTCACCCGCAGAGAGCTTCAGGAAATCGCCGGGCTCGCCCGCAAGCGCCTTGTCGAGCAGCGCGGTGTAGCGCCGCCGCGAGATCTCGGCCGCGCCAAAGCTCTTCAGATGTTCGGTGACATATTGGGTGTCGAGCAGCTCGAAGCCGCCATGGACGAGCCGCGCGACGAGATGCACCAGAGCGACCTTGGAGGCATCGCGCGCGGTGTGGAACATGCTCTCGCCGAAGAAGGCTCGTCCGAGGCTGACGCCGTACAGCCCGCCGACGAGGTCCTCGCCCTGCCAGGCCTCGACACTGTGGCAATGGCCGAGCTCGTACAGGCCGCCATAGAGGTCACGGATGCGCTTGTTGATCCAGGTGTCCTCGCGTCCGGCCTGCGGCGCGGCGCAGCCGGCGATCGTCGCCTTGAATGCGGTGTTGACGGTTACGCGAAACACATCCGAGCGGACGGTGCGCGCGAGCCGCGAGGCGACACGAAATCCATCGAGGGGGATGACGCCACGCAGCTCCGGCTCGACCCAGAACAGGGTCGGATCTTCGGCGCTCTCGGCCATCGGAAAGATGCCGCAGGCATAGGCGCGCAGCAGCACGGCCGGTGTGATTTCAGACGGGGCGGAGTCGCGCGAAGTCATGGTTCGCAACCATAGCAGGATCGCGACGCGGTTGCGATGGGGGTGAGCAGGGCAGCGAGATCAGCTCGCGGCGGCGGTGCTGGTTCTGCCGGGGGCTGCCGGCATGCGCGCGAATTTCAGCACGATCCGGGTTCCGGAATGGGCGGGATCGCGCTCGACCGTGGCGTCGAGCTTGGAGGCCATGGCCGCGACGATGCGCTGGCCCATGCCGGTGGAGCGCGGATCGGCCTTGACGTTGTCACCGACGCCGTCGTCGGTGATCGACAGCAGGACATCGTCGCCCTGCGCGTGCAGCTCGACATGGATCGGGCCGGCGCCGTCGGGATAGGCGTATTTCACCGCGTTCATCACCAGCTCGTTGACGATGATGCCGACGGCGACCGCGCGGTCGGGATCGATCTCGATCGGCTCGGCCTTCAGCGTCAGGCGCGACATCCGGTTGCCTTCGGCCGAGCGGCGGAGATCCTCGAGCAGCGAGTCCAGATACTGGTTCAGGACCACGCTCTTCAGATCCTGCGAGGTGTAGAGGCGGCGGTGCACCTGCGCGACCGCGGCGACGCGGCCCATCGCATTGGTCAGTGCCGCCTTGACCTCGTCCTGCGCGGCGGAGCTTGCCTGGAGGTGCAGCAGCGAGGCGATGATCTGGAGCGAGTTGCCGACGCGGTGGTTGACCTCGCGCAGCAGCAGCTCGCGTTCGGCGGCAAGGGCGGCGTAGCGGTCGCGCGAGGCATGGATCTCGGCCTCGGCTTCCTCGCGTGCCTTCTGCAATTCGGCCTGGCGCAGCGCGCCCTCGGTTGCGACGTGGAGCAGGGGGATGAAATCGCCCGTGACGTCCTTGACGAGATAATCGGCCGCGCCGGCCTTCAGCGCGGTGACGGCGATGCTGGAATCCTGCGAGGCCGTGACGAACACCACGGGCGGCGCACCCGGGATCGCCATGATCTGCTCCAGCGTCTCCAGCCCGTCGAGGCCGGGCATGTACTGGTCGAGCGCCACCACGTCGATGCCGCCCTCGACCGCGGCGCGGCGGATGCGCTCCAGGCCTTCCTCGCCGCTCGCGGCGTGGACGACCCTGTAGCCGCGCCGCGTCAGGCCGCGATCGACCAGGCGCGCCAGCGCACTATCGTCGTCGATGTAGAGCAGTGTTGGCGTGCGCTGGCTCATGGGGCGGCGGGAGGGACCTGGATGACCGAGAAGAACAGGCCAAGCTGCCGGATGGCATTGGCGAAATTCTCGTAGTTGACGGGCTTGGTGATGTAGACGTTGCAGCCGAGCTCGTAGCAACGCTTGATTTCCTGGGAATCGTCGGTGGTGGTAAGCACCACCACGGGCGAAGCCTTCAGATATTTGTTTTCCTTGATCTGCCTCAGGATGTCGATCCCGGTCATGTCGGGCAGGTTGAGGTCGAGCAGGATCAGCAGCGCGTTGCCCTTCTGCACGAGCCCGCTGCCGTCGGCGCCGAACAGATGCTGCATCGCGTCCGTGCCGTTGGGAAACGAGACGATCTCGTTATTGACCCCCGAGCGGCGGATGTTGCGCTCGATCAGGCGGGCGTGGCCCTCGTCGTCCTCGATCATGATGATGGTGACAGGCTGGGTCATCGATCTGCGTTCCGGTTGCTCACATTCCAGGCGATCGGCAGCGTGATCGTGAAGGTGCTGCCCGCGTCCAGTTCCGATGATACCGACATGGTGCCGCCGAGGCGACGCACAAGTGCACGCACATGCGCAAGACCAATGCCCTGGCCGGGCTTGTCCTGGGTTCCCGCGCGGCGGAACAGGTCGAATATCCGCTGATGATCCTTCGGATCGATGCCGCGGCCATTGTCGCTGATCTCGAAGATAGCGTAGCCGAGTTTGGTCCGCCCGCGAATTCTGATTTTGCCGGGCACCCCGCGCTTCAGGTACTTGATCGCATTGTCGATCAGATTGGAGAAGATCTGCTCGAGTGCGAGCCGGTCGCTGACGATGTCAGGCAGGGGCTCGAGGTGAATCTGGGCCTGTGCCTCGGCGGCCTGGTGCGCCAACGTCGACACGATGGCCTCGATCAGCTCGCTGGTGTCGATCTTCACCGGCTGGAATTCGCGTCGGCCCTCGCGGGTGAGGTTGAGGATGGCCGAAATCAGCCGGTCCATCTTGGCGATCGACGTCTTGATGAAGCCGAGCGCTTCGGAAAAATCCTCCGAGAGCTGCTTGTCGGCGCCTTCGAGCACGATCTCGCCGGGCGCGCCAGGCGCCAGCGGCGGCCCGCCGGCGGGGACTTGGGTGAGGCTGCCGAGGCGGCGGAAGACATCGCCGCTGAGCTCTTCGAGCTCGCTGGTGAAGCCCATGATGTTGACGAGCGGCGAGCGCAGATCGTGGCTGACGATATAGGCAAAGCGCTGGATCTCTGCGTTGGCCTCGCGCAGGTCCGCGGTGCGCTCGTCGACGACGGACTCCAGATTGACGTTGGCATCGCGCAGGCGCGCTTCGGCCTCGTCACGGGCGCGGGCCGAGCGCCGCACCAGCCAGGTCGAGATCAGGGCCAGCAGCACGACGAGGCCGGAGCCGATGCCGGTCATCGATGCAGCCAGGGTCTGACTCCGGTCGGAGTTGGCGGTTCGGACCCGGAACAGCCGCTCCTCCTCGCGGATCATCGCGTTGGCCAAGTTGGTGATCGTCGTCGTGGTGTTGCCGGCCGCGGCCTCGCGGATCAGCGCTGTGGCCCTGTCCGGTTGGCCCTCCTTCACGAACTTCATCTCGCGCGAAAACTGGTCGAGCCGGGTCGCAATCGCCGCACTCAGCTTCTCGATGCTGTCGCGTTGCGCCGGATTGTCGCCGATCTGGCGCGTGAGCTTATCGAGTGCCGGAATGATCGCTGCGACGGCCTTCTCGTGGTCCGACTGGAAATCCGGTCCCTGCGTCAGGAGAAAGCCGCGGGCGCTGCTCTCGGCGCGGCGGATTTCGAGCAGCAGGGCGTTGATTTGGCTCTCCGCCTCGATGGTGTGAAGCACCCATTTGCTGTCGTCCCGCGCCTTGTTGACGAGGTAGACCGAGCCGGCGCTGATCACAGTCAGAATCAGGAGGCCCGCCGAGATCAGCAGGATCTGCCAAAATGCGCGCCGTCGTTGGGCCTCGGCCGTCACGACGGCCTCGCTCTGTCACGTTCAGCGGAAGTCAAAACGCCCCCTTGGAACTGTCCCCGCGTCGAGAACGCGATAAGGCCCAAAGGGTTCCACGACGAAAGTGATTTATCGCGGGGCGGGTTCCGTCTTGCCGGCCAGATACTGTTCCAGCCAGTGGATGTGATAATCGCCGTTGATGATGTCGTCTTCACGCACCAGCGCGCGGAACAGCGGCAGCGTGGTCTCGATGCCTTCCACCACCATCTCGTCCAGCGCCCGGCGTAGCCGCATCAGGCACTCGGCGCGGGTCTTGCCGTGCACGATGAGCTTGCCGACCAGGGAATCGTAATAGGGCGGGATCGTGTAGCCCTGGTAGACCGCGGAATCGATGCGGACGCCGAGTCCACCGGGCGGATGGTATTGCAGTATGCGGCCGGGCGAGGGCCGGAAGGTCTGGGGATTTTCGGCGTTGATGCGGCACTCGATCGCATGGCCGATGACCTGGACCTCTTCCTGCCTTGCCGGCAAATCGCCGCCCGCGGCGATGCGGATCTGCTCCAGCACGAGGTCGATGTCGGTGATGCTCTCGGTGACGGGATGCTCGACCTGGATGCGGGTGTTCATCTCGATGAAGTAGAACTCGCCGTCCTCGAACAGGAACTCGATGGTGCCGACGCCGAGATATTTCATCTCGCGCATCGCCTTGGCGCAGGTCTCGCCGATCTTGGCGCGCGCGGCGGCGGCAAGGACAGGCGAGGGGCCCTCTTCCCAGACCTTCTGGTGGCGGCGTTGCAGCGAGCAGTCACGCTCGCCGAGATGGATCGCGCCGCCGCGGCCGTCGCCGAGAATCTGGATCTCGATGTGACGCGGCTTCTGGAGGTATTTTTCCAGATAGACCGAGGCATCGCCGAAGGCGGATTTGGCCTCGTTGGCCGCCGTCGACAGCGCCACCTGAAGGTCGACCTCGCTCTGCGCGACCTTCATGCCGCGGCCACCGCCGCCGGCCGCCGCCTTCACCAGTACCGGAAAGCCGATCTTTTTGGCGATCGCCAGCGCGTCGTCATCGGGACCGACCGCACCGTCGGAGCCGGGCACCACGGGGATGCCGAGCTTCTTGGCGGTCTTCTTCGCCTCGATCTTGTCGCCCATCAGGCGGATGTGCTCCGCCTTGGGACCGATGAAATGCAGATTGTGCTCGGCGAGGATCTCCGCAAAGCGGGCATTCTCGGACAGGAAGCCGTAACCGGGATGCACGGCATCGGCCCCGGTGATCTCGCAGGCCGCGAGCAACGCGGGCACGTTGAGATAGCTGTCCTTGGATGCCGGCGGTCCGATGCAGACGCTTTCGTCCGACAGGCGCACATGCATGGCATCGGCGTCGGCGGTGGAGTGCACGGCGACGGTGGCGATGCCGAGCTCCTTGCAGGCCCTGAGGATGCGAAGGGCAATCTCGCCGCGATTGGCTATGAGGATCTTGTCGAACATGGTGCCTCAGGGGGCGAACGGGGAATAGCGATTGGCGAACAGGGAAGAGTAACTATTCGCTCCTCGCTATTCGCCAGTCCCTCACTCAATGATGACGAGCGGCTCGCCGTACTCGACCGGCTGACCGTCCTCGACCAGGATCTGCGTCACCGTGCCGGCGCGCGGCGAGGGGATCTGGTTCATGGTCTTCATGGCTTCGATGATCAGCAGGGTCTGTCCGACCGAGACCTTGCTGCCGACCTCGATGAACGGCTTGGCGCCGGGCTCCGGTGCCCAATAGGCGGTGCCGACCATCGGCGAGCTGACAGCGCCAGGATGCTTCGACAGGTCGGGACCGGCGGCGGCAGGCACGGCGGAGGCGACCGGCAGGGCGGCGGGAGCGGCTGCCATCTGCATCGGCATGGTCGCAGCAACGCTGACGTTGCGGGCGACGCGCAGGCGCAGGCCCGCACGTTCGATCTCGATCTCGGTGAGGCTGGTCTCATCGAGCAGCAAAGCGAGCTCGCGGATGAGCGCGGAATCCTCGCTGGAAAACTTTGCGGCTGCTTTGTCGTCTGGCTGGCGCGCCATGTTCTTTGATCCGAATGTTCTGTTTGATGAAGGGGGCTTCAGGCTTTGGGCTTGATGGCAAGCTTGGCGGCAAGGCCCTGGATGGCGAGGCGATAGCCCTCGATGCCGAAACCGCAGAGCGAGGCGAAAGCCGCGTGTGCGGTGTAGGAGTGGTGACGAAAGCTCTCGCGGGCGTGGATGTTGGTCACGTGCACTTCGACCGTCGGGATCTGCACCGCGAGCAGTGCGTCGTGCAGCGCGATCGAGGTGTGCGAATAGCCACCTGCATTGACGATGATACCCTTCATCTTGCGCGCATGCGCCTCGTGGATGAAGTCGATCAACTCGCCCTCGCGGTTGGACTGCCGGCAATCGGCCTTGAGGCCGTACGTTGCCGCGGTCTCCCGGCACAGTGCCTCGACGTCGGCCAGCGTGGCGTGGCCGTACTTCTCGGGCTCGCGGGTCCCCAACATGTTGAGGTTCGGCCCGTTGAGGACGAGGATCGTATCGGTTGCAGGTTCTGCCATTCCAATCCCGGGAAGAGGTGCTCGGCGTGGCGGGGTTATAGGTAACAAAGCGGCCTAGGGGAAGCCTTGAAGGGCCTCCCAAGGGGCTTCAGGTAGCTCATCCCCGGTGCAAAAACCTGTGCGGAAGCTACGGAAATTGCTTGTTAACCAGTTCTAATCGTGGCTGCCGGAGGGAGGCTCGCAGGGGAGGGCGTCGCATAGGCCAAAGGCCCCTGCCGATCTCTCGGCAAGGGCCCATTTGGGCTTCAGCGAAGCAGCTTAGCCTTCGATGATGTAGACGATTTCGCGCGTCTGCGGACGGACGATCACGTACTGACCGCGGACGAAAATCACTTCATAGCCACGCCACTCCGGGTAGATCTCCACGATCCGGGGCGGAAGCGGATGGACTCGGACGGAGGCCGGGATCGCGGTGCCGACCGAGATGTTGAAGTTGACGTTCGTCGTCTCTTCGATCTTGGTCGACTTGATCGCCGTCGAGATCTCAGTCCGCTTTTCGGCCGGCGGCGCGGAAGCCGTCGCGGAGGCGGTGCCGGTCGTGGTCTGGGACTTGTCGGTCGTAGCCGCATTATTGGTCTTGGCGGCGCCGCCGGCCTTGTTGTCCTCGGCCTTCATGTCCTTGGCAGACTTGGCGGGGTCAGACTTCGTCGTCGAATCCGAGCTCATGCTCTTCGACTTGTCCTGCTGGGACTTGTCCTGCGCGCGTTCGTCAGTGCGCTGGCCCTTGGTGGCGCCGGCCTTGTCCTCGGCCGCGTTCTTGTTCATCGCGCCGCCCGGGCGCTCGTCCTTCATCGCGCCGGGTTTGTCCTCGGAAGACCGATCGGACTTCATGGTGCCAGCGCCACCGGCCTGGCCGACGGTGCCCTTGTCATGGCTCATGGAATCGCGGCCCGTCGAGCCGCGCTCGGCGGCGCCGCCGGAGGGCTGCGAGTGCTGCATCTGCTGCGAGCCAGCGCCGCTGTCACGGCCCTTGTCTTGTGCGTTCGCCAGACCGGCGCCCGCGACCAGGGCGACTGCGGCGACAGAAATCATAAAGCGGTTCAACATCGAATTCTCCTCACGTGTTTCTTTGCGTCATTGCCCGTGCGCCGACAACGAAAGGAGATTTGAGTTGTTCCGGAACTTCGCCTGTTCCGCGGCATTTGTTTGTTGAATGCCAGATGAATGACTTTGCACGAACGTTCGGCGCAAGAGAAAGGCCGGCTTGCCAGCCGGCCTTTTCGGGGTTTCAGGATCGTAAAACGTATGATCAGCAGGTTGCCTTGCCGCAGCGGGCAATGCCGATCTTTTCCTTGAGGCCTTCGACGCCGACGGCGCCAATCACGATCTGCTTGCCGATGACATAGCTCGGCGTGCCGTTCATGCCCATCGCTTCGGCGAGCTTGAAGTTCTCCTCGATGGTGGCGCGCACCTCGGGGCTGGCGAGGTCCTTTTCGATTTTGGCGGTGTCGAGGCCGGCTTCCTTGGCGGCTTGAAGCGCGCGCGCCTTGTCGGCAGCGCCGCGGCCGCCGAGCAGCTTCTGGTGGAAGTCGAGATATTTCTTGCCGGAGGGGTCCTGCATGCGCACGGCGACCGCGACCTGCGCCGCCTCGACCGAGCCCTGGCTCAGCACCGGAAATTCCTTCAGCACCACCTTCAGCTTCGGATCGGCCTTCATGAGGGTGAGCATGTCGTCCATCGCGCGCTTGCAGTAGCCGCAATTGTAATCGAAGAACTCGACGAAGGTGACGTCGCCGTCCTTGTTGCCGAGCACGACCTGGCGCGGGGAGTTGAAGATCGCGTCCGCATTCTGCGCGATGCTGGCCTCGTGCTTCTGCGTCTCGGCCGCGGCCTGCCGCTTGCTGAGCTCGGCCATCGCCTCCTCGAGCACCTCGGGATGGCTGATGAGATAGTTCTTGATGATATTCTCGATGTCGGTGCGCTGGGTGTCGGAGAAACTGTCGGCCGACGCGGGCACGGCTGCGCCGAACAGGGCGAGCGCAAACAACGCGGGAGCAATCAGGCGCAGCGAAGGCATAGGCAAATCCTCTTCTCCAAAGCAGGTTTCGGAATACGTCCCGGCGGACTTAAGCTCGGTGTCGTGACGTCGTGGTATCGGGCGTCGCTCGAGTTGCGTCAGTTGCGCGGCGGCTTCGCCGCCACGATGTCGTCGGCCTTGACCCATCCGGGCGTGCCGACGGCGAAACGGGTTTTCGCGCGCGTAGCGAGCTCGCGGGCGGTCTTGTTGTCGCCGCGCAGGTAAGCGGCTTGCGCCGAGGCGAGATCCGCTTCGGCATAGTCGCCCTTCCGGCCATAGGCCATCGCGAGCTGGGTATAGCCGAGCACCGCCTCGGGTTCTCGCGCCACCGCGGCGCGGAGAATCCGAACGGCGTCGTCGGTGTAGGTCTTATTATCGGTTCCAACCAGAGCCTGCCCAAGTAACATCTCGATGAGGGGCGCGTTGTTGGAAAGCTGTGCGGCCTTGCGCAGCGGAGCGATCGCCTCGGCGGCCTTGCCGCTCTCCAACAGGGCCTGGCCGCGCACCTCGTAGAAGTACGGATTGTTGGGCTGGACCTGGATCAGCGCGTCGATCTGGGCCAGCGCACTGCGCAGATCGCCGTGCAGATAGGTGCTGATGGCGCGGGCATAGCGCGCCGGCATGCTGTCGTTGGTCTGGGGATAGCGGCGGTACACAGTCTCCGGCCGCTCCATGAACGCGGAGATCTTGGCGCGAACCATGTCGTGGCGGAGCTGCAGCGCGGGATCGTCCTTCTTGTTCCAGTAGGGGCTGGAGCTGGCGAATTCCTGAAGCGCGGCGACGCGCTCGGCCGGCATCGGGTGCGACTGGAGATAGGGATCGGCGCCGCGCGCGGCGAACAGGCTCTCACTGGTGAAGCGCTTGAAGGTCTCGTACATGCCCTTCGGCGATTGCTGGGTCGCAGTCAGGAATTTCACGCCGGCGCGGTCGGCGTTCTCCTCTTGCTGGCGCTGATAGGACAGCAGCGTCCGGCGGATCACCTCCTGGGGAGCCGAGATCGCGGCGGCGCCGGCATTGGCGAGCCCGTTGTTGCCTGCGCTGCTGCGCTGGGTGCTGCCTGCGGCGATCGCGCCTGCGCCGAGCAGCATCGCGATGATCATCTGGGTCTGGGCGGCGGCGAGCTGTTCGCGCAGCTTGGACAGATGGCCACCGGCCAGATGCCCGGTCTCGTGCGCGAGCACGCCGATGATCTGGTTCGGGGTCTCCGATTGAAGGATCGCGCCGTAATTGACGAAGATGCGGCGGCCGTCGGCGACGAACGCGTTGAACGAGCCGTCGTTGAGGATCACCATCTGGATGTTCTGCTTCTCCAGACCCGCGGCGCGCAGGATCGGGCGCGTATATTCGCGCAGCAGTTGCTCGGTCTCGGTGTCGCGCAAGACCGGCGGCCCCTTCTGTTGCGCCCGCGCCGCCGGGAGCGGCAGCAGCGCGATCGCCGCAGCCGTAACGAGGGCGGTGAGGGCGGAGGCCTTCTTGCGCAATGCGATCTGGAGAAACATCAAACGGTCTGGAGAGCAGTTTCGTGATTGGTTTTGGCGATTGGCGGCGGACCGGATACGCGATATGCCCTTGTGAGCGTTACCCTTATGAGCCGTACAATGCGGCCAGTCTGGGGCGCAAGCGCCCCGTTCCCGGGCCGGACGCTCCGGCCCGCCAGCGAAATAGCAGAAATCGATGCACGATGCGACATTGAGGAACCGGTTGGGGCAGTGGCTCCAGCCCT
>NZ_AJQF01000036.1:0-7378 GCF_000261705.1 Bradyrhizobium genomosp. III
A
The DNA here is from genome assembly GCF_000261705.1 of Bradyrhizobium genomosp. III. NCBI lineage: Bacteria > Pseudomonadati > Pseudomonadota > Alphaproteobacteria > Hyphomicrobiales > Nitrobacteraceae > Bradyrhizobium > Bradyrhizobium genomosp. III. Next base: position 2 of record NZ_AJQF01000036.1, read on the forward strand.
TGGAGGTCGGCCAGCCCGCGGCGGGGGCGCCCAGCACCGCGATTGCGGCCGCCCACGCGGCGCTCGAGGCCGGGCGGATCGATTATACCTCCGCGCTCGGCATTCCCAGTCTGCGCGAGCGCATCGCGCGCCATTATCGCGATGCCTATGGCTGTGCCATCAGCCCTGACAGGATCGTGGTGACCACCGGCTCCTCCGGCGGGTTCATCCTGGCCTTCCTGTCGATGTTCGAGCCTGGCGACCGCGTCGCCGTGACGGTGCCGGGCTATCCGCCTTATCGCCATATCCTCACTGCGCTCGGTTGCGAGCCGGTGCTGATCGAGACCACGAACGAGACGCGCCATGCGCTCACCGGCGAGGCATTGCTCGCGGCGCATCGCAAGGCGCCGCTGAAGGGCGTGCTGGTCGGCAGCCCCGCCAATCCGACGGGGACGATGATGTCCCGCGAAGCGCTCGCCGGCTTGATGGCGGCCGCCGAAGATGCCGGCATCCGGTTCATCTCGGACGAGATTTATCACGGGCTTGATTATGCGTTTCCAGCGGTCACCGCGGCCGCGCTGTCCGAGCACGCACTCGTGATCAACTCGTTCTCGAAGTATTTCTGCATGACGGGCTGGCGCGTCGGCTGGATGGTCGTGCCTGAAATTCTGGTGCGGCCGATCGAGCGGCTGCAGCAGAACCTGTCGATCTCGGTGCCGTCGCTGTCGCAGATCGCGGCAGAAGCCGCCTTCGACGGCGCGGCCGAGATGGAGGCGATCAAGCACGGCTATCAGGAAAACCGGCGGATTCTGATCGAGGGATTGCCGAAGGCGGGCCTAGCCAAATTCCTGCCGGCCGATGGTGCATTTTATCTCTACGCCGACGTCTCGGGCTTCACCTCCGACAGTTTCGAGTTCGCCAAGCAGATGCTGGAACAGGCGCGTGTCGCGGCCACGCCCGGGCTCGATTTCGATCCCGTTCACGGCCGCTCGTTCATTCGTCTTTCCTATGCGCGCTCGCCCGGGGAGATGCGAGAGGCAGTTGACCGGATCGCTCACTGGCTTAAATAGCCGCCAGTTTTCGACCACCCGGAGTTCATCTTGTCTGACCGATCTGTCCCGACCGCTGCCACACCGCATTTTCCTCTCGCCGCATTGATGTGGCCGACCCGACCGGGCGAAACCGTCGGCGCAGTGCGCGCCGTCGTGCTGGTTGCGCTTGGCACTGCGTTGATGGCGCTGTCAGCCAAGGTCAGCCTGCCGCTGCCTTATGTGCCCATGACGTTGCAGACGCTGGTGGTGCTGATGATCGGCGCCGCCTATGGCTGGCGCCTTGGGAGCGCAACCATGATCGCCTACCTCGCCGAAGGCGCGCTTGGCGCGCCGGTATTCGCCGGGCCGGTGGGTGGAATTGCACCGCTGGTTGGCCCGACTGCGGGCTATCTGTTCGGTTTCATTGCCGCCGCCTTCGTGACCGGCTGGCTCGCCGAGCGCGGCTGGGATCGCAGTGTCATGCTGCTTTTCGCAGCGATGGCCGTCGGCCATATCGTCATTCTGGCCGCCGGCTTCGGCTGGTTGGCGTTCGGCCTTGGCCTCGGCATTGCGAAGGCCTGGCAGGTCGGCATCGTGCCGTTCATTGCCGCTTCGCTGGTCAAGAACGCGCTTGGCGCGGCGTTGATGCCGGCGGCGCGCAGGCTGATCGATCGCCGCCGGTAAAACGCGCAACAGCAAGCGGTTCCAATTGACAGGGCCGGCCAAGTTGATCTTGGCTGGCCCAGTGTTTTGAGGGGGAGTGAAACGATGACGACGACAACGATGGCGGGGGCGCCGGTCGCGCCGCCCGTCGCCAAGCCGTGGTACAAGGTTCTCTACGTCCAGGTGCTGATCGCCATCGTGCTCGGCGCCATCGTCGGCTGGCTCTGGCCGACGGTTGCCACCAACGAATGGATCAAGGCGCTCGGCGACGGCTTCATCAAGCTGATCAAGATGGTGATCGCCCCGATCATCTTCTGCACCGTCGTCTCCGGCATCGCCCACATCCAGGATGCCAAGAAGGTCGGCCGCATCGGCGTCAAGGCGCTGGTCTATTTCGAGGTCGTCTCGACCTTCGCGCTGGTCATCGGTCTCATCGTCGGAAATCTCGCCAAGCCGGGTGCGGGCTTCGGCAATGCGGCGGCAAACGAGGCCGCCGTTGCAAATTACGCCAAGCAGGCCGCCGGCCAGAAGTCCGTCGACTTCGTGCTGCACATCATTCCGGACACCGTGGTCGGCGCCTTCGCGCAAGGCGAGATCCTCCAGGTGCTGCTGTTCTCGGTGCTGTTCGGCTTCGCGATCATGAGCCTCGGCGAGCGCGGCCACACCATCCGCAGCTTCATCGATGATGCCGCCCATGCCGTGTTCGGCGTCATCTCCATCGTGATGCGCGCGGCGCCGATCGGTGCGTTCGGTGCGATGGCCTACACGATCGGCAAGTTCGGCACCGGCGCTATCCTCAACCTGGTCGGGCTGATCGCCACCTTCTACCTCACTGCGGCGCTGTTCGTTTTCGTCGTGCTCGGCATCATCGCGCGCCTGGCAGGCTTCTCGATCTTCAAGTTCCTGGCCTACATCAAGGACGAATTGCTGATCGTGCTCGGCACCTCGTCCTCGGAAAGCGCGCTGCCGTCCCTTATGGAAAAGCTGGAGCGGCTCGGCTGCTCCAAGTCGGTGGTCGGACTCGTGGTGCCCACGGGGTACTCGTTCAACCTCGACGGCACCAACATCTACATGACGCTGGCGACGCTCTTCATCGCACAGGCGCTCGGCTACGATCTCAGCTTCAGCCAGCAATTGACCATCCTGGTCGTGGCGATGCTGACCTCGAAGGGCGCTTCCGGCATCACCGGTGCGGGCTTCATCACGCTGGCGGCGACGCTGGCCGTGGTCGATCCGCGCCTCGTGCCGGGCATGGCGATCGTGCTCGGCATCGACAAGTTCATGAGCGAGTGCCGCGCGCTGACCAATCTGTGCGGCAACGGCGTCGCCTGTGTGATCGTCGCCTGGTGGGAGGGTGAGCTCGACCGCGACAAGCTCAACGCCAACCTCTCCAAGCAGATCGATCCGACCGACATGGAAACGGCGATCACGACGGACTGATCAGGATCCGACGGCGCGAGCTGCGCTGTCGGACTTTGAAGTCATAGGGCTGGTCGAGATCCTCGATCAGCCCTTTTTTCTTTGGGCTAGAACCGCTCCGGCCGGTACGGCGTCGGATCGATCGCGGGCGTCTCGCCGCTCATCATCTCCGCGAGCAGGCGCCCCGTCGCGGGTCCGAGGGTAAAGCCCTGGTGGCCGTGGCCGAAATTCATCCAGAGGCCGGGATGCTGCGGAGCTTGCCCGAGCACCGGCAGCATGTCGGGCGTGCAGGGGCGGGTGCCGAACCACGGATCCGGCTCGACGCGCTTGCCGAGGTCGATCAGCTCGCGTGCGGATGCTTCCGCGCTGGCAAGCTGCACGGGCGTCGCGAGCGCATCCGGGCTCGTCAGCTCGGCTCCGGTGGTGATGCGAATGCCCTTGGCCATCGGCCCCATGGCATAGCCGCCGGCCTTGTCGATCAGCGGCAGGGGGAGCGACGCGCCGCCGCTGTAATGCATGTGGTAGCCGCGCTTGCGCACCAGGGGAATGCGATAGCCGAATTTGTGGAGGAGATCGGGCGACCACGGCCCGAGGGTCACGACGGCGTGGGCGGCGTCGAGACGCCCCTGGTCCGTGTCGACCGACCAGCCGGTCGCGGTCTGCTGCAGCGATTGTGCATCGCCGAGCACAATGGTGCCGCCGCGGCGCTCGAACAGCTCGGCATAGGCCGTGACCAGCGCGCCGGGATCGGACACGGTCCAGGTGTCGAGCCAATGAATCGCGCCGGGAAGATCGTCGCGCAGGACCGGCTCGGCTCTCGCGAGCTCCTTGCCGGAGAGCACGCGAAAATTCACGCCGAACTCGCGCCGGTCTTCTTCCGCCGTCTTGATCGCCAGATCGAACGAAGCGGCATCGCGATGCAGCATGCGATAGCCGGCGCGGCGGATGAGATTGTCGGCATGGGCCTCGCGAATGAGGATGTCGTGCTCGCTCGTCGCGTAAGCGATCAGCCGCGCCCACGCGTCGACCGCCTCGCGATGACGCTTCGGCGCCGAATGCCACCAGTAGCGGAGCAGGGGCTCGATATGGAGATGAAGCGACGACAGACTGTAGCGCACGTCGTTGGTGCGGCCGGTCGCGATCTTCAGCAGCGTCGCAAGGTCGCGCGGCATCGGATAGGGGCGGACCGCTTCTGCCTGGATCATCCCGGCATTGCCGTAGCTGGTCTCGCGGCCCGGCTCCCTGCGGTCGACGAGCGTGACGGCCCAGCCGCGCTGCTGGAGGTGCAGCGCCGCGCTCACGCCGATCATGCCGCCGCCGAGAACGATTGCGCTTTGCATTGGAACTGACCTCGCCAAATCAAAAAACGCCCGGCTTGACCCGGGCGTTTTTTCTTGAGTGTTCGGCTTTATTCACCGCCGCCGAAGCGGCGCGACCACCAACCGGCGCGGCGTGGCGCGGCCGGCGTTTCGCTTGCCGGTTCCGGCACGGGTTGAGCTGCCGGCGGGACGGCCGGCTCGGGCGCCTGCGCAACCGGGGCTGCCGGCTCGCTCGGGCTGCTCGACAGGAAGCTCACCTTTTCCCGGACCGTGGAGCGGCGCCGCGCGGCCTTGTCGTCGGCGGGCTCTTCCTCAGCGGCAATCGGCTGAGGCTGGGCCGGCACCGCCTCGGTCTGCACCTCGACGCGCGGCTCGGGCTGCGAGACCTCAGGCTCAGCGGTGTGTTCGGCCTGGGCAATCGAGGGCGCAGCCTCGCCGCCGAAGCCGTCGAAATCGGCGACTGCGTCGGACGCTTCCGGCGGCGCATTGGCCGCGAGCTCGTCGCTGATGGAGCCGGCGAGACCGTCCTCGCTGCCGCCACGCCGACGGCGTCCGCCGCGGCGACCACGCCGGCGGCGGCGATCACCGCTGCCCTGCTGCTCGCCCCGGGCCGCCTGTTCCTCGCCTTCTTCGCCATCCTGCTCGGACTCGGCATCCTCTTCGCCTTCGCCGGCCGCAACGGCCGCCTCGGGAAGGGTCGCGGGGCTATCCTCACGCAACTCGCCGTCGCGCTGGCCACCGCGGCCGCGCCGGCGACGGCGGCGCTTGCGGCGCTGGCCGTCCTGGTCGGAGGCTGCCTCGCCCGCAGCCTGCTCCTCGGTGAGACCTTCGGTCTCCTCGGTTTCGACCTCGGATTCGAGTTCGGAATCGAATTCCTCGTCGTCATAAGCTTCTTCAACGATCGGCGGCGGGCTTGCTGCCGCCTGCGCCACCAGTAGGGCCTTGGCGGCTTCCAGCGTATGCACCTGCTCGCCGCGGTCGATGAGATAGGCCTGCGGTCCGCTGACGCTCGCGTCGGCGATGACCGACAGCGTCACCTTGAAGCCGTTCTCGAGATCGCGCAGATGGCCGCGCTTGTGGTTCAGCACATAGAGCGCGACGTCGGTGCGGGTGCGGACCACGAGATTGTGGGTCGCGCCCTTCATCAGGATCTCTTCGAGGCCGCGCAGCAGCTGCAGCGCTACCGAAGACACCGAACGGACATGGCCGGTGCCGCCGCAATGCGGGCACGGATCGGTCGAGCTCTCGAGCACGCTGGCGCGGATGCGCTGGCGCGACATCTCGAGCAGGCCGAAATGCGAGATGCGGCCGACCTGAATGCGGGCGCGGTCCTGCCGCAGGCAATCGGACAGCTTGCGCTCGACCGCACGGTTGTTGCGCTTCTCGTCCATGTCGATGAAGTCGATGACGATCAGGCCGGCGAGGTCGCGCAGGCGAAGCTGGCGAGCGACCTCTTCGGCCGCTTCCAGATTGGTCTTGAGCGCGGTGTCCTCGATATGGTGCTCGCGGGTCGATCGTCCCGAGTTGACGTCGATCGAGACCAGCGCCTCGGTCTGGTTGATCACGATGTAGCCGCCGGAGCGCAGCTGCACTGTCGGTGAGAACATCGCGTCGAGCTGGCTCTCGACGCCCATGCGCGAGAACAGCGGCTGGCCGTCCCGATACTGCTTCACCGCGCTGACATTGGCGGGCATCAGCATCTTCATGAAGTCGCGGGCTTCGCGGTAACCGGCTTCACCGGCAACCGAGATCTCGTCGATCTCCTTGTTGTAGAGGTCGCGCAGCGAGCGCTTGATCAGCGAGCCTTCCTCGTAGACGAGGGTGGGGGCCTGCGACTTCAGCGTCAGGTCGCGCACCGTCTCCCACATCCGGATCAGATATTCGAAGTCGCGCTTGATCTCGGGCTTGGTGCGGGCGGCGCCGGCGGTGCGCAGGATGATGCCCATGCCCTCGGGCACGTCCAGATCCTGCACCACTTCCTTCAGGCGCGAACGGTCCTGAGCGCTGGTGATCTTGCGGCTGATGCCGCCGCCGCGGGCGGTGTTCGGCATCAACACGGCATAGCGGCCGGCGAGCGAGAGGTAGGTGGTCAGCGCCGCGCCCTTGTTGCCGCGCTCTTCCTTGACGACCTGCACCAGCATCACCTGGCGGCGCTTGATGACTTCCTGGATCTTGTACTGGCGGCGCGGGCGGAAAGTGCGCTCCGGCACTTCCTCCAGCACGTCGTCGCCGCCGACGGATTCAACGACTTCCTCTTCGGCTTCCTCGCCGTCTTCGTCTTCGTCCTCGTCGTCTTCGCCGGTCGTTTCCGCAGCCTCGGCATGCGGCGTCTCGGCGCTCTCGCCCGCTGCATACACGGCATCGGCCGGCTCGGCGGCGGAGGTCACGGCCTCAGCCAGAGCTTCCGCATGCGCTTCGGGGGCGGCGGTCTCCTGCAGTTCGGCAGCGACCACGGGCTCGGCGCCAATCGTTGCGACAGGCGCGGGCGTCTCATCGGCGTGATCGTGGTCGTGATGATCATGCTCGCCGTCGTGACCATGGTCATGATCGTGAGCGTGATGGTGCCCGTCATCATGGGCATGATGATCGTCGTGATCATGCTCGCCATGATCATGATCGTGGTGATCGTGAGCTTCGTGCTCGCCGTGATGCTCCGCGTCGGCGTGCAGATGCTCGCCTTCGTGCAGGGCACCCTCGGCATGCTCCGGCAGCACCGCGCCTTCGATCGGCTGGGCCGTCGGATCTGCGCCTTCGACGATGTCGCTGCGCACGCGCTCGCCATGACCGCGGCGGCGGGCGTTGCGGTGGCGCGAACGGCGGCGGCCGTGGGAGCGGTTCTCGCTCTCTTCCTCGGCCTCGCGATGGGCCTGTTCCTCGGCCTCGATCAGCGCCTGCCGGTCGGCAACCGGGATCTGGTAGTAGTCGGGATGGATTTCGCTGAAGGCGAGGAAGCCGTGGCGGTTGCC
>NZ_AJQF01000037.1:0-3581 GCF_000261705.1 Bradyrhizobium genomosp. III
AGCGAGGGTTCGACCCTTGTGACCTTGGCGAGGTAGATATTCCCGCGCAGTTGCTTGCGTTGCGCGGTCTCGAAATCAAACTCTTCGACGCGATTGCCGCGGACCACGACGACCCGGGTCTCTTCCGGGTGGGTGGCATCGATCAACATCTTGTTGGGCATGTCTTAACTCTTGGCGGCGGCGGGCGCGATTCACCGTGGGCGCGAGTTGCGCTGCCGGGTGACGCGACGGTCCACCTGATTCGGGGGTGAGGGGAAGGCCGAAACGCCGTCTCTCGCGCCTTGCCGAACCGGAAGCTTCAGGATCAAGGCGGCGCGCGGGATTTTCACTCCGCAGCGTCGCGAATGATCCTTCAGAATTCGTCGGCACAGTCTGGCGCATCAAGCGTCGGCCCGTATGAAACATTGGGCGGCGAGGCCGCCCTTCAATCAGTTGCTGCTGGCCAGGCATGGCGCGAGCGCGCTCGCCTTGGGGATCACGAACCGCTCCCCTGGGATCAAGGGACCGGGTAATGGGTTACGTCGCTGTCAGAACTGTCCCGGTAACGCGAGAGGTAACCCAGGACCGTCCGCCGCCGGCGCTTGACCCGCTCCACCTCGCTGCCGCGCACCGCGCTGGTCTTAGAGGGGAACGGAAAACGCTGGAATTCCCAAACCTTGAGAGTTCCGGCGCTGCACCGGGAGGCTGAATGCGACACAACCGGAAATATCGGCCGTCAGCATTCCGTACATACGAGGAATGAGCCATCGGTGCAAGGGAGCGTCGCACGGCGGTCACAGTCAGCGAGTTTCGCGTTTCTGTCATTAAGGATCGATTAACCCTGTGGTTCTATTGCGTTAAAAGGGCTGCTCGGAGGCACGGAATCGGTGGCGAGCCGCACAAATCAACGGGTTTTGCTGGGATGCGCACTTCTGTGCGCCGCAGCGTTGCCGTGCGCTGATTCCTCACGCTTGAGCGCCGCGGAAAGCCAGCCGCAACCCACTGTTGCGGTAGCGAATTTTCCAGTCGCCTCGGCCGCCCGGCTGGCCGGCGATGGCAAGCAGACACGCTTCATTCTCGACATCGACCAGACCGTTACCTTCCGTGCGGTCACGCTCGCGGACCCGTACCGGGTCGTCGTTGACGTGCCGCAGGTCAATTTTCAGCTGCCCGCGGGCACGGGGGTCGGGGGGCGCGGCCTGGTGAAGGCCTTCCGCTACGGGCTCGTCATGCCCGGCGGCTCGCGAATCGTGTTCGACCTGACGGGACCGGCCCGGATCGCCAATTCCTATGTGCTGGAGGCGGCCAACGGCCAGCCGGCTCGGCTCGTGCTGGAGCTGGAGGAGGTCGACCGGACCGCCTTCGTGCAGTCGCTCGCACCCGAAAATCGCCCCGAACTGCGGCCCACGATCGCCGAGGCGCAGCCCGCAACCGCTCCCGCGACGACAACCCCTGATACGGCGCAGCAGAAGGCCGATGGCCGCCCGGTGGTCGTGATCGATCCCGGTCATGGCGGCATCGACAACGGCACGCAGTCGAGCGGCGAGAGCGAGAAGAACCTGGTGCTGGCCTTTGGACTGGCGCTCCGCGACAAGCTGGAGAAGGCCGGCAAATACCGCGTGGTCATGACGCGGAACGACGACACCTTCATTCCTCTCAATGACCGCACCAAGATCGCCCGGAATCTGAAGGCCGCCTTGTTCGTCTCCATTCATGCCGATGCGCTGCCCCGTGCCGAGGGCGATGCGCAGGGCGCGACCATCTATACGCTGTCGGACAAGGCGTCCGACGCCGAGGCCCAGCGGCTGGCGGACGCAGAAAATCGGGCGGACGCGATCGCCGGCTTCAACCTCGCCGAGGAGCCGACCGACGTCGCCGACATCCTGATCGACCTCACGCAGCGGGAAACCCGCACCTTTTCAAACCGTTTCGCCCGTCTTCTGATGGGCGAGATGAAGTCGACGGTGCGGATGCACAAGCATCCCCTGAAGTCGGCGGGCTTCCGGGTGCTGAAGGCGCCCGACGTGCCGTCGGTGCTGGTCGAGATCGGTTATGTCTCCAATAAGGGCGACCTCGAGCATCTGGTCTCCGAGGGCTGGCGGTCGCGTGCCGTGGGCTCGATGGCGCAGGCCATCGACGGGTTCTTGACCAAGCGGATGGCCACGGCGGGATCGTCAAATTGACGACCCGGGGGATCGTCAAATTGACGACCCCGGGATCGTCAAATTGACGACCGGGGGATCGTCGAATTGAAAGGGTTTTTCCGTCCCGCCACAAAAGCCCTAGTTTGGCCACAGCGGGCGCTTTATAAAAACGCCGCAGGGGGTTCCGGAATCGGAGAGAATCCCGCTCGGCAAGCGTCTAAAGTCCGGCACTGATGGTATTGCGTAAGCCGGTGAATTGGTGACGTGAAGGTTGGCCCCTGTTTGGGTGCCAAGGGGCTGATACTGAGCTGATCCAGAGATTGAACGGATAAACACATAATGCGCTTGCTGGTGCGGTTCATGGGCTTCCTGTTCGCCGCGGGAACGGTGGTGTTCCTTGTCGGTGTCGGGGCCGTGGCAGGCCTGATCTGGCATTTCTCCAAGGACTTGCCGGACTACTCTCAGCTTCAGGATTACGAGCCGCCGGTGATGACCCGCGTGCACGCGGTCGACGGCTCGCTGCTCGGCGAATACGCCAAGGAGCGGCGGCTGTATCTGCCGATCCAGGCGGTGCCGAAGCTCGTGATCAATGCGTTCCTCGCGGCCGAGGACAAGAATTTCTACGAGCATGGCGGCATCGACTACACCGGCATGGCCCGCGCGGGCGTGGTCTACATCCAGAATTACGGCTCGAACCGGCGTCCGCAGGGTGCCTCCACGATCACCCAGCAGGTCGCCAAGAACTTCCTTTTGACCAACGAGGTCTCCTTCGCCCGCAAGATCAAGGAAGCCTTGCTCGCGATGCGGATCGAGAAGACCTACTCGAAGGACAAGATCCTCGAGCTGTATCTGAACGAAATCTATCTGGGCCTCGGCGCCTACGGCATCGCGGCCGCTTCGCTGGTCTATTTCGACAAGTCGGTGAACGAGCTGACCGTGGCGGAAGCGTCCTATCTGGCCGCGCTGCCGAAGATGCCGGCGACGCTGCATCCGGTCCGCAACCGCGACCGCGCCATCGAGCGCCGCAATTACGTGATCGACCGTCTGGTGGAGAACGGCTGGATCAAGCAGGCCGACGCCGACAAGGCGCGCAAGGAGCCGCTGGCCGTCACCAACCGCTCCAACGGCGCCCACACCTTCGCCGGCGAATATTTTGCCGAGGAAGTCCGCCGCGACATCTTCGAGCGCTACGGCGAGAAGAAGCTGTATGAGGGCGGTCTCTCGGTCCGCACCACGCTCGATCCGAAGATCCAGGTGATGGCGCGCAAGGCCATGGTCTCGGGCCTCGTGAACTATGACGAGCAGCAGGGCTATCGCGGCGCCATGAGCAAGCTCGATACGTCGGGCGATTGGGGCGTGAGGCTCGCCGAGATCAAATCGCTCTCCGACATCTCGCCATGGCGTATGGCGGTCGTGCTGGAGACCAGCGACCAGTCGGCGCGCATCGGCTTCCAGCCG
>NZ_AJQF01000038.1:0-18971 GCF_000261705.1 Bradyrhizobium genomosp. III
GCAAGCAGCGCGAGACCGGCATCGTCACGGTTGACGGCGTGCGGTGGGCGCGAGCCGTGCAGGGCGGAACCAAAGGCAAGACGCCGACGGCGGTGTCGCAGGTCCTGCAGCCCGGCGACGTCATCTATGCCGATCCGCTCTACAAGGACGGCCAGCCGGTCGAGGGCCAGTACAGGTTGCGCCAGATCCCCGAAGTGTCCGGTGCGATGGTGGCGATGGATCCCTGGACCGGCCGCGTGCTCGCCATGGTCGGCGGCTTCTCGTTCGACCAGAGCCAGTTCAACCGCGCCACGCAGGCCTATCGGCAGCCGGGCTCGTCGTTCAAGCCGATCGTCTATTCGGCGGCGCTCGACAATGGCTATACGCCCTCGACCGTCGTGCTCGACGCCCCCATCGAAATCGACCAGGGGCAGGGCGCCGGCGTGTGGCGGCCGGAAAACTTCTCCTCGGGCAAATTCCAGGGACCGGTGACGCTGCGCAACGCGCTGCGGCAATCGCTCAACACCGTGACGGTGCGGCTGGCGCAGGACATCGGCATGCCCTTGATCGGCGAATATGCCCGCCGTTTCGGTGTCTATGACGAGCTGCCGAACTATCTGTCCTACGCGCTGGGCGCCGGCGAGACGACGGCGATGCGCATGGTCACGGCCTACTCGATGCTTGCCAATGGCGGCCGCCGCGTGAAGCCGACGCTGATCGATCGCATCCAGGACCGCTACGGACACACGATCTTCAAGCACGACCAGCGTGAATGCCGCGGCTGCGACGCGCCGGGCGGCTGGAAGAACCAGGCCGAGCCGCAGCTGATCGACCGCCGCGAGCAGGTGCTGGACTCCATGACCGCCTATCAGATCACAGAGCTGATGGAAGGCGTGGTGCAGGCCGGTACGGCCACGGTCATCAAGGAAGTCGGCAAACCCGTCGCCGGCAAAACCGGCACCACCAACGAGGCCAAGGACGCTTGGTTCGTCGGCTTCTCGCCCGACGTCGCCGTCGCCATCTACATGGGTTACGACAAGCCGCGTCCGCTGGGTAAGGGCAATGCCGCAACCGGTGGCCATCTGGCCGCTCCGATCGCGCGCGATTTCCTCAAGCTCGCGCTCGCCGACAAGCCCGCCGTTCCCTTCAAGGTGCCTGCCGGCATCAAGCTCGTGCGCGTCGTCTCCAAAACCGGCATGCGCGCAGGTCCGGGCGAGACTGGCGGAACCATTCTCGAAGCCTTCAAGCCGGGCACGGCGCCGCCGGACAATTACTCGGTCATTGGCGTTGCCGATGCCGACGGGCGCGGCGGCGTGCCGGCGTCGCAGCAGCAGCAGCCGGATTCCGGCTTCTTCATGCGGCCGGGCACCGGCGGGTTGTACTAAGGCTTAGGACAAGACAAACGATCCCGGTTCCGGCGGTTGCGCTTTGGTGCTGCCGCCGCTACATCCCGTTGCAATCTAACGCGGACCAATTCCGCGACATCAGAGAACGACATGCGCGCCGAAATCGAACGGTTGGTAGAAGAGATCAAGCAGTCAGTCGGGCTGCTGAGGAGGCATCTTTGACGTCGAGAAATCGACGGCGCGCCTCGCTGAGCTGAACAAGCTCGCAGAAGATCCCAATCTATGGAATGATCCCCAGAAAGCCCAGAAGCTGATGCAGGAGCGGACCTCGCTGGAGGATTCGCTCTCGGGCATCGGCAAGGTCGAGCAGGAGCTCGAAGACGACATCGGCATGATCGAGCTCGGCGAGGCCGAGGGCGATGCCGGCGTCGTCGCGGAAGCCGAAGCGGCTCTCAAGAATCTCAAGAAGGAAGTGGCGCGGCGCGAGCTCGAGGCGCTGCTGTCGGGCGAAGCCGACCGGTTCGATTCCTATCTCGAAGTCCATGCCGGCGCCGGCGGAACCGAGAGCCAGGACTGGGCGCAGATGCTGCTGCGCATGTACACGCGCTGGGCCGACACCCACGGCTTCAAGGTCGAGGTGCTGGAAGAGTCCGAGGGCGAAGAGGCCGGCATCAAGTCCGCGACGATCCAGGTCTCAGGCCACAACGCCTATGGCTGGCTGAAGACGGAAGCGGGCGTGCATCGTCTGGTGCGCATCTCGCCGTTCGATTCCAACGCGCGGCGGCACACCTCGTTCTCGAGCGTGCAGGTATTCCCCGTCATCGACGACAGCATCAAGATCGACATCAAGGAAGCCGACGTCCGCGTCGACACCATGCGCTCGGGCGGCGCCGGCGGCCAGCACGTCAACAAGACCGAATCCGCGGTGCGGCTGACGCACATTCCGACCGGTGTCGCCGTGGTCTGCCAGGCCGGCCGCTCCCAGCACAAGAACCGGGCTCAGGCCTGGGACATGCTGCGCGCGCGCCTGTATGAGATCGAGCTGAAGAAGCGCGAGGAGAAGGCCGCCGCCGACCAGGCCGCCAAGACCGACATCGGTTGGGGTCACCAGATCCGCTCCTACGTGCTGCAGCCCTATCAGATGGTGAAGGATCTGCGCACGGGGGTGCAGACCTCGGACACCTCGGGCGTGCTCGGCGGCGATCTCGACGACTTCATGGCCGCAACCTTGGCGCAGCGCGCCTTCGGCACCACTGGTGCCGACATCGAGGACGTGGATTAGCGATGACACGCGTCGCCTTCATCGGGCTTGGGCGGATGGGTCATGGCATGGCCGGCCGCTATCTCGATGCCGGCTTCACGGTGACGCTGTGGAATCGCAGCAAGGCCAAGGCTGAAGATTTGATCGCGCGCGGCGCGCTTTGGGCGACCTCGCCCGAGGACGCCGCAATCGATGCCGACGCGGTCGTGACCATGGTTGCCGATGACGAAGCCTCGCGCGCGGTCTGGCTCGGGCCGAAGGGCGCGGCCAAGACGGCGAAATCAGGCACCATCGCGATCGAATGCTCGACCGTCTCCTATGACCATGCCCGCGAGATGGGCCGCGAGCTGAATGCGCGCGGGCTCATCTATATCGATTGCCCCGTGACCGGATTGCCGGATGCCGCCGCCAGCGGAAAGCTGACGCTGCTGGTTGGCGCCGATGCGGCCGATCTCGAACGCGCGCGGCCGTATCTGACGCCGATCGGCTCGACCATCCGCCATTTCGGCGCGGTCGGCTCCGGCACCGTCTACAAGCTCATCAACAACCTCATGGGCGCGATCCAGATCGCCGGCCTCGCCGAGGGCCTCGCGATCGCCGAGCAGGCCGGGCTCGACATGAGCCTCGTGCTGGAATCGATTCAGGCGGGCGTCGCCGCAAGTCCGCAGGTAGCGCGCCACTCCAAGCGCATGGTTGCCCGCGATTTTTCCGGCGCGACCTTCACGGCAGCGCTGCGGCACAAGGATGCCGCCTATGCCGTCAAACTCGCGGAGAGCCTGCTGGCCGACAAGCCGCTGGTCTCGCGGGCCGCGGTCGAGGCCTACGCGCAGGCGAAGGCGGCGTTGCCTGACGACGACGAAGGCAGGATGATCGAGCTGGTGTCGCGGCCGAAGAAGCCGTCCTAGCCGGTCGCATCCACATGGGGCAGCCTCGTTCGGAACGCGGTCTCGGCATTGCCCTCGTCGTCGCCGCCGCGATTGCCTGGAGCACGGCGCCGTTCTTCACACGCCTTCTGCCGCTTGATCCCTGGACCATTCTGTTCTGGCGCGGCCTGTTCGCCGGCAGCCTGATCACGGTGCTTCTCGTGGTGATGCAAGGCCGCGCCGGGCTCGCGCTTGCTGCCGTCAGGACAGGCCTCCCTGATCGCGACGCTGGAAACGCCGCTGATGCCGTTCTGGATCTGGGTTGCCTTCCGCGAGATACCGGCCGTCCACGCGCTCAATGGCGGCGCGTTGGTGATTGGGGCGGTTGTTGCCGATATCGCGGGCGATCGGCGGTCACGGGAATGATCTCGAGTAATTTTGTCGCAAACCGGGTGGCGAAATTTTCCGCGTTGTCCTAGGCGAGCAACTGCGCCGAGGTGAAACGCATGCCCCCAAACGACAACAGGATCGACGCGCGCGATTGGTCGCTACTCGCGGTGCTCTCCGTCCTCTGGGGCGGCTCGTTCTTCTTCAACGGCGCGGCGTTGCGGGAATTGCCGCCGCTGACGCTGGTGTTTTTGCGTGTCGCGCTCGGGGCGGGCATTCTGCTGCCGCTGCTGCACATGCAGGGGATCGGCTTGCCCAAGAGCATTGTGGGCTGGAAGCCATTCGTTGCGATCGGGTTGCTGAACAATGTCATCCCGTTCTCACTGATCGTGGCCGGACAAACTTTCATCCCGAGTGGACTGGCGTCGATCCTGAATGCGACGACACCGCTGTTCACGGTGGTCGTGATGGCCGCGGCGGGCGAAGAGGCCTTGCAGCTGCGGCGCGTGGCCGGCGTGGCGCTCGGCCTTGCCGGCGTGATCATCCTGCGCGGATGGGGTCTCGAGACGAGGCCGGGGCTGGGGCTCGGCATCCTGCTCTGCCTTGGCGGCGCCTTCAGCTATGGATTCGCCGCACTGGCAGCGCGGCGAATGCTGAAGGACGCAGCACCGCTCGGCACCGCGACGTTTCAACTGATGGCGTCGACGGTGATGATGGCGATCGTCGCCGGCGTGGTGGAGCAGCCTTGGCGTCTTCCGGTGCCGGGCCTGACGACCTGGCTCGCGGTGCTTGGCCTTGCGGGCCTCTCGACGGCGCTCGCTTATATCGTCTTCTTTCAGATCATACGGCGCTCCGGTGCGACCAATGTCATGCTGGTGACTTTGCTCATTCCCGTCACCGCCATCCTGCTGGGATGGCTGGTGCTGGATGAGCCGATCTCGATGCGCGAGATCGCAGGCGCCATCGTCATTGGCAGCGCGCTGCTCGTGATCGACGGACGCGTTTTGAACCTGCCGCGGCGCAGCGCGTAAATTCCGGATTCGCCGTTTCATCTCGCGGAAAATCGAAGCGCTTGCCAGCCGCCAACGGCCTTGCGACACTCTCCTCAAAACAAGACTACAAAACAGGGGAGAGACCGATGCCGGGTCGTCGCGAAAGCCTTGCTGCCCTCGCCATGCTTGCTGCCGGAGTGCTCATCACGACACCGGCCTCGGCGCAGAAAAAATACGACCCCGGCGCCAGCGACACCGAAATCAAGATCGGCAACATCATGCCCTATAGCGGGCCTGCGTCGTCCTACGGTGTGATCGGCAAGACCGAGGCCGCCTATTTCAGGATGATCAACGACCAGGGCGGGATCAACGGCCGCAAGATCAACTTCATCAGCTATGACGACGCCTATTCGCCGCCGAAGGCGATCGAACAGGCGCGCAAGCTGGTGGAGAGCGACGAGGTGCTGCTGATCTTCCAGCCGCTCGGTACGCCCTCGAATTCCGCGATCATGAAGTACATGAACGCCAAGAAGGTGCCGCAGCTGTTCGTCGCCTCCGGCGGTACCAAGTTCGGCGACCCCAAGAACTTCCCGTGGACCATGGGCTTCCAGCCCAACTACCAGAGCGAGGGACGGATCTACGCCAAGTACATCCGCGATCATTTCCCGAGCAGCAAGATCGCCGTCTTCTGGCAGAACGACGACGCCGGCAAGGACCAGTTCAAGGGTTTGAAGGACGGGCTCGGCGACAAGGCCAATATGATCATCGCCGACAAGTCCTACGAGGTCAGCGATCCCTCGATCGACTCGCAGATCGTCGCCCTGCACGACTCTGGTGCGGACATCTTCTTCTCATGGGCCGCCCCGAAGGGCTCGGCGCAAGCGATCCGGAAGGTCGGCGAGCTCGGCTGGAAACCGAAATTCTTCCTCGCCAACACCGCGACTTCGGTCGCCTCGGTGCTCAAGCCTGCCGGGCTCGACTATTCCAAGGACATCATCTCGACGGTCTATCTGAAGGACCCGACCGATCCGACCTGGGACAAGGATCCGGCCGTGGTAAAATGGCGCGAATTCATGGACAGATACTATCCCGACGGCGACAAGGCCAATTCCAACAACATCTACGGTTATGTCCAGGCCGAGGCGATGGCGCAGGTGCTGAAGCAGTGCGGCGATAATCTCACCCGTGAGAACGTCATGAAGCAGGCCGCGAACCTGAAGGATTTCCACACCGACCTGATGCTGCCCGGCATCATGGTCAACACCTCACCGGACGATTATTTCCCGATCGAGCAGATGCAGCTGATGCGCTTCAACGGGCAAGCCTGGGAGCTGTTCGGCGACGTCATCACCGGCGAGGTTGGCCACGAGCGCAGCCAGTGATCATGTACAGGCGCCTTTGGTCGCCGGCTTAGCCCGCGCTGAGACGCACGCCGGCGCGCAGGAACTTCTGCGGATCGACCGCTTCGCCCTCGATGCGGGTTTCGTAATGCAGATGCGGACCGGTGGAGCGACCGGTCGACCCGACCAGACCGACGACCTGGCCGATCTTCACGGTCTCGCCGACCCTGACGTTGATCTCGGAGAGATGGCCGTAGCGGGTCGAAAGCCCGTTACCGTGGTCGACCTCAACCATGCGGCCGTAACCGCCGGACCAGCCGGCGGACACCACCTTGCCGTTGGCGGTGACGCGAACCGGATCGCCGGTGGCGGCGCGGAAATCGAGCCCGGTATGCATCGCGGGCCGGCCGAGGAAGGGATCGCTGCGGACGCCGAAGCCGGAGGTGAATTCGACCTCGCCGATGACGGGCTTGCGATACGGCACCAGCGCCAGCGTGCGGTTGAGACGATCCATCTCGGCGCGCGTGGTGTTGATGCGAGAGAGCTGCTTCTCGAACGGTCCGGCATTGGCCGTCAGTTTGACCGGTACGAACGGCCCGCCCATCGCGCTGCGCGGCACGGCGGATTCGAGATTGGCGAGATTCAGGCCGAGATCACTGACCACGCCGCGCATCCGGCGCATGCGTGAATCCATGCCTTCCTCGACGGCGCTGAGCGCCGCCATCTGGCGCCGTTCAACCTGGTCGAGCGAGGTCGTGAGCCGAACCAGGACGTTGTCGAAACCCTGATTCTTGGCGAATTGGCTGGTCGGGGGAGCAGCCACGGTCGGCGCGCGCGATTCCAGCCGCGCCTCACGGTCCGGCGGTGCCACGAAAATCACGGTGTCGCTGATCGGCGAGGGTTTTGGCGTGCTCTGGCTCGCCTCGCCGCGCTGCGGGGCCGCGCGGGGGATCGAGCCGGTCACGTCAGGCATGGCCCCAAGCGCCGTGGCCCGGGACTCCAGCGCCGTCTGGCGCTTCATGATCTGGTCGAGTTTCTGGTCGAACTGTTCCTGGTCGAGCAACTGGCGGCTGGTGGTGCGGTCGACCTTGGCGCGCAGCTCGGCGATGCGGTCCTCATAGGCGTATTGCATCTCGGCCTGGCGGGCGATCAGCCGGGTCAGGACGTCGTCACGGAAGGCGAAATAGGTGGCGGTTGCCGCCGACCAGAGACCGAGGAGCACCACCGTGCCGACCACGATCCAGAACACCACGGGCCCGAAGCGAACCTGCTTGCCGGCATGGACGATGGTGTAGGCGTCGTCGGTCGCGGGAAGGGGAATCGCTGCGGCTGCCGCGAGGGCAGGACGGCGTTGGAAGGCCCGTCCGTGGTCGTGAGGATGATGTTGGGCGTACTGCGAGTATTGGGCAGAACTTTTCGACATCGGCACTCCCGCGCCGGTCGGATGAGTCCGTACGGCCTAATTGCCGCAGCAATCTGGGCCGGTCATGGTTAATTTTCCGGAAATGGGAGCGCGCGAATTGAATGGACTGGTTAAAGACTCCTTGTCGCTTCCAGCACCTCGTCGGCATGGCCGTCGACCCGGACGTTGCGCCAGATCCTGGCCAATTTGCCATCCGCCCCGACCAGTATCGTGGTGCGAAGAATCCCAAGGAAGCTCTTGCCATACATGGACTTTTCGCCCCACGCGCCATAGGCTTCCAGCATCTGGTGCGTCTCATCCGAGATCAGGGGGATACCGAGCTTGTGCTTGTCGCGGAACTTCTCCTGAGCCTTTAACGGATCGGCGGAGACGCCGAGCACGGCGGTATCGGCGGCCGCGAAGGCACTGGCGAGGCGAGTGAAGTCGATCGCCTCCCGGGTGCAGCCCGGGGTGTCGGCGCGGGGGTAGAAGAACAGGACGAGCTTTCGGCCGGCATAGTCCGCCAATGTGACCACCTCGCCGCCGTCGCGGGGAAGGCGAAAGGCGGGGGCCTTCTGGCCCTCGGCCAGGCCCGACTTCGCCTTGGCGGGCGGAGCCACTGATTTGGAGGAATTTAACTGTTTCGATGCGGCCTTATGTGATCCTGCCTTTGCTAAGGTCCCGGTTGATTTGGTCGCCGGTGTCCGCTGTGTTTTCGCGGACTTTGTCGGAGTAGAGGCCCGCGGTTTCAGGGCCTTCTTTTTAGCCGTCGGACTGCCGGAGGGCGTTTTGGACGATTTCGTTCGGGATTTCTTGGACATACGCCTTCCTTTCGACGCTTTCGGCGGGTCAACCGAAACGGTATTGCAGCTCTCGTCCGGTGTGCCGGAATCGCGCCCTCGGCTGGGCAAGTCTGGCGGCGCCGGAGTATGGTTACAAGGAATTCCACGCACCACCCCACTGCTCGTTGAACGCGCTCCCGGGGCGAAATGACGAACAGCAGGAATATTCGAGGCATGGCGGCAATGCCGGCGCAGGGAGCTTCGCTTCCCGTGGACGGCTGCGGTCCCGGCGGCGCTCAATCCTCTGACGGGCGCCTGTATCGAGAGGCAATGGCAAGGAATAAGTCGCCCCAGGATTACAATCGGGACTTCGATCGGCGCGGCGTTCAGCAACAGCCGCAGGAATGGGACGACGCCGATTGGGATCCGGATCAGGAGGCGGCCGCGGGCCATCGCGCGCGCCGGCTGTTGTCGCGTTCCAATTCGGGCTTTCATCGCTTCGGTGACGGTTTTGGCGCGTTGCGGCGCTGGCTGGCGGCCGATCGCTGGCTAAAGCGCGTCGTCCTTGTCGTCGGGACTCTCGCCGTCATCTTCATCGGCTGCTTCGGCGCGCTGTGGTGGCGGCTCGGTGCCGGCCCCATCAATCTCGACATTGCAACGCCATGGCTGGCGGCCGCGATCGAGGACAATATCGGTCACGGCAACACGGTTGAGATCGGAGGCACCCAGATCGAGCGCGCCGGCCGGGTCCGCATCGCCGTCCGCATCCGAGACATCATCGTCCGCGATCGCGATCACGCCGTCGTTGCCAGCGCGCCGAAGGCTGAAGTGAAGCTATCGGGTGCGGGCCTCTTGATGGGGCATCTGCGCGCCGAGAGTCTCAATCTGGTCGATGCCGAACTCGCGATCCGCATCGCGCCCGACGGTACCGTCACCGTGTCCGCCGGCGATACCGCAAAGCCGCTGGCAACCGGCGTCGCCTCGAAGAAGGACGCGGGTCTGCCGCCGACGTTCCCGCGCAATGGCGTCCCGCCGCCGCCATTCGCCACGGGGCCCGCGAGCCAGGATCCATCACAAGCCGCCTCTCAAGGCCCGCCTCAGGCGACGGCGCAGAGCGGCATCCTTCAGGGCCTCGACTGGCTCGACAGTCTGAGCATGACCGGCCTCGACGGCCAGAACCTCAACGAGATCGGTCTGAAGAACGGCAACCTGATCGTCGACGATCAGCAGCGCGGCAGCAAATGGTCGTTTGAGAACATCACGCTCAGCCTGCGCCGGCCGAGCCGCGGGGGCGTCACGCTCAGCCTGGGCGAAGAGGGCGCGCGCCCATGGATGCTGCGCGCCACGATCGGGCCGGCCGAGAACGGCGTGCGCTCGGTCGACATCAAGGCCGACAAGGTCTCGACCTCCAACATCCTGTTGGCGTTGCGGGTCAAGGATCTCACCTACACGGCCGACCTGCCGCTGACGGGCGAGCTCAAGGGCGAACTCGGCCGCGATGGCGTGCCGACCTTCTTCCGCGGCAAGCTCGCGGTCGGCGCCGGCAATATCATCGACACCGACACGCCAGACTATCCGATGGCGATCGACCAGGCCGAGATCAACGTCGAGTGGGACGCCAACCGGCGGGTGCTGGTGGCACCGTTCAAGATCCTGTCGGGCGCGAACCGCCTGACGCTTCTGGCCCATCTCGAGCCGCCCAACGGCACCATCAACGACTGGCAGCTCGGCTTCAGCGGCGGTTCGATCCTGCTCGGCGGCATCGACAACGAGCCGCCGCTCGTCTTCAACCGCATCGCGATCGGCTTCCGCTTCGACACCGACCACAAGCGCCTCTTGCTGACGCAGGCCGACATCAGCAATGGAGAGATCGGCGTCGCCGGCACGGGTGCGATCGACTATTCCGGCGAGCCGCGGCTGACGCTGGGCTTTGCGGGAACGCCGATGTCGGCCTCCGCGCTCAAGCGGATGTGGCCGACGCTGGTCGTTCCCGAGTTGCGCGAATGGGTGATCGAGCGGATCGAGCGCGGAACGCTCCAGCGCATCGAGATCGGCGTCAATTCGCCCACGAAAAACCTTCCGCGCAAGGGGCCGCCCATTCCTGACGACGGCCTCTCGGTCAACATCGTGGCGAGCGGCGTCGCGGTCCGTCCCGTGGACGGCATGCCTGTTGTGCACGATGCCGATCTGAAGGCGCGCGTGACCGGCCGCACCGCGACCGTGACCATCGGGCAGGGCATTGCCGATACGCCAGCCGGCCGCAAGGTCACGATTTCCGATTTCGTCTTCGAGGTGCCTGATATGGCGCCCAAGCCGTCGCCGTCGCGGACCAGGTTCCGCGTCGAGGGGCCTGTGCCGGCGGCCGCCGAGATGCTCTCGAATGATCGCCTGAGCGATCTGTCGTCGACGGTCGTCGATCCCAACACCAGCAAGGGGACTTTCACGGCGAATATCCAGCTCGGCCTCCCGGTCAAGGGCGAGCTGACCAAGGCGGACACGACTTACGCCGTCACCGCCGACCTCAACGGTTTTGCCGCCGACAAGCTGGTGATGAACCAGAAGCTGGAGGCCAACACTCTCAAGATCGTCGCGAGCAACACGGGCTATCAGGTCAAGGGCGACGTCAAGATCAACGGGCAGGCGGCCTCGCTCGACTATCGCAAGCCGGCCGAGGGCGACGCGGATGTCAGGTTGCAGGCAACGCTGGACGATGCGAGCCGGGCGCGCCTGGGATTCGATCTCAGCCCCGCCGTCAGTGGATCGTTGCCGATCAAGCTGTCGGGCAAGATCGCCGGCGGCCCCGACCAGACGACGAAGCTCGGCGTCGAGGCCGACCTGACCTCGGTGAAGCTCGACAACATCCTGCCCGGCTGGGTCAAGCTGCCGGGCAAGTCGGGCAAGGCCAGCTTCAAGGTCGTGCCGACCGCGCAATCGACGCGCCTGGAGGACATCGTCATCGAAGGCGGTGGCGCCTCGATCAAGGGCTCGCTCGAGGTCGACGCGAACGGCGATCTCATGAGCGCGAACTTCCCGACCTATTCGCCGTCAGATGGCGACAAGGCGTCGCTGAAGGTGGAGCGCAGCCAGGATGGCGTCATCAAGGGCACCATGCGCGGCGACGTGTTCGACGGCCGTGGCTTCCTGAAGTCGGCGATCTCCGGCAATTCCAAGGACGACAAGAACAAGATGAAGAACGTCGATTTCGACATCGACGTGAAGCTCGGCGCCGTCGCGGGTTTCAACGGCGAGGCCATGCGCAGCGTCGATGCCAAGATGTCGAAACGCAATGGTGCCATCAAGGCCTTCACATTGAGCGGCAAGGTCGGCAAAGACACGCCGGTGGCGGCTGATCTGCGCGGCGGGCGTGCACAGGGCAACCGCGAGGTGATCTACCTCCAGACCAACGATGCCGGCGCGCTGCTGCGCTTCACCGACACCTATACTAAGGCGGTCGGCGGCCAGATGGTGGTGGCGATGGAGCCGCCGACATCCGAGCCGAACACCTCGCGCGAGGGCCTCATCAACGTCCGCGACTTCACGGTGAAGGGCGAGGCGCAGCTCGAGCGCGTTGCCGCCGGCGCGCCCAACGGCACCGGCAACGGTGTCTCGTTCAGCGCGCTCCGCGCCGAGTTCACACGGCAGAACGGCGCGCTCACGGTCCGTGACGGCGTGGTCAAGGGTCCCATGATCGGCGCCACCATCGAGGGCTCGATCGACTATCCCGGCAACCAGGTCTGCATGAGCGGCACCTTCGTGCCGATGTATGGCGTCAACAACATCTTCGGCCAGATCCCGTTGTTCGGCATCTTCCTTGGCGGCGGCAACAATGAAGGGTTGATCGGCGTGACTTATGAGGTCGTCGGCACGCCGGCTGCGCCCGTGATGCGCGTCAATCCGATCTCGGCGATGGCCCCGGGCCTGTTCCGCAAGATCTTCGAGTTCAACACCGGCAAGCAGAACTCGCCGTTCGAAGAATTCCCCTCGCAGTCAAACGACGGTTCGACCGGCTCGACGCGCCAGCTCTCGAGTGGATGTAGCCTGACGCGGCGGCAGTAGGGGCGGCTGTCTCCGGCGTCATGGCCGGGCTTTCCCGGCCATCCACGCCCCACACACGGCACCAGGAACGTGGATGCCCGGGCCTTCGCCTCGCCGAAGCGGCTTCGGCCGCGCAGGCGGGACAAGCCCGGGCATGACGGAGATCGCTTGGAGTGTTGTCGGCCGCCTAAGCCGCGCGCACGCCTGCGAGGAATGTCCCGACTTCGCCGGAGAGCTGCTCGGCCTGCTTGGAGAGGTTCGAGGCGGCGGCGAGCACCATGCCGGCGGCATTGCCGGTCTCGTTCGCGGCGGTAGAGACGCCGCCGATATTGGTGGTGACTTCCTTGGTGGCTTCCGCGGTCTGCGAGACGCTGCGGGCGATCTCGGCGGTGGCGGCGCCTTGCTCCTCGATGGCGGCGCCGATCGAGGTGGCGATGCGGCTGACCTCCTCGATGGTGGCGGTGATGCCGCCGATGGCGTCCACGGCCTCCTTGGTCGCGCCCTGGATCTGCGCGATCTTGTCGCCGATCTCGCGGGTGGCTTCGGCAGTCTGGCTCGCCAGCGACTTCACCTCGGAGGCGACCACGGCAAAGCCGCGGCCGGCTTCACCGGCGCGCGCGGCCTCGATGGTGGCGTTGAGAGCGAGCAAGTTGGTCTGCGCCGCGATGCTGGAGATCAACTCGGCGACATGCTCGATCTGCTGGGCACCGTCCGAGAGCGCGCGCACGATGGTGTCGGTGCGGCGGGCGCTGTCCACGGCGCGACCCGTGACTTCGGCGGACTGGGCGACCTGGCGGCTGATCTCGGTGATGGAGGAGGAGAGCTCTTCGGCGGCGGCCGCGACGCTCTGGACGCGCTGGCTGGCCTCGGTGGCGGCCGTGCCGACCACGGCGGCGCGGCGGTTGGTGCCCTCAGCCGTGGATGACATCGATTTCGCGGTGGTCTCGAGCTCGCCGGAGCCGGAGGCCATCAGGCCGACGAGCTGACCGACGGAGGCATCGAAGCGATCGGCGAGGGCGATCAGGGCGTCGCGCTTCTCCTGCTCGCTGCGGGTCTTGGTGGCGACCTGCTCGGCTTCCAGGTTCCGCGCCGTCAGCGCGGTCTGCCTGAGCACTTCGAGTGTCTCGGCCATGCGGCCGATCTCGTCGCCGCGGTCGGTCTCCTCGACCGGCTTATCGATGGCGCCTTCAGAAATCTCCTGCATGCGGTTCTTCTGGCGGTCGAGCGCGCCGAGCACGTCGCGGGCGATCAGCCAGGACAGCGTCGCCATCAGCAGCATCAGGCCGACGCCGATTGCGCCGAGCTCCAGCGTCAGGGCGCGCACGTCGGCGTCGATGTCGTCGACATAGAGGCCGTAGCTGATGGTCGCGTTCCAGGGCGCGAATTTGCGCGCGAAGACGGTCTTGCGCACGGGCTCGGTCTGGCCGGGGCGGGGGTAGAGATAGGAGGTCACTCCGCCCTGCGCGGTCTCGCCGCCAGCCTTGATGATGGCGTCGGCGATCAGGACGCCGTTGGAGTCTTTGGCTCCGGTGATCTTGCCTTCCAGCTGCTGATTGGCGCCGTTCACCAGGATGGAGGTGTCGGGGTTGTAGACGACGGGGTAGCCCTGGTTGCCGTTGAAGTTCATGCGGCGGCCACGCTGGTGGAACTGGGCTTTGGCGTCGGCCGACGTCAGCTTGCCGGCGGTAACCTCTTCCTGAAGAGATTGCGCGTAGTTGTAGAGCAGCTCTACCGCAGTCCGCATCTGCTGGACGCGGTCCTCCATCATGCGGCTCTTGCTGAGGACGGACGATACGCCGATGATGGCTGTGACTGTGAGAGCTGAAAGACAGACCATGCTGGCGAGCTTGGTCCGGATCTTGAGATGACTCATCAGCTTCATCGCAGCCTCGAAAAAAATGGTTGTTATTGCTCGCGTCGGTAGCATGAAGTTCTTACCAATCATGAATGGACGCGTGCGACGTGCTGCCGCGCGCGCAGCGTCCGCAGCCGGATGCGCACGCATGCAGGCGGAAGCGCGCTTCGCCAGTGCGTGGCGCGTCAGGTCGCCGAGACAGATGATGTCGGAATGTGGTGGTGACCGAGCCCGGCCGGAGCGGCAATGAACCGATTCGTTCACCGCATCGTCATGGCCGTGCTGCTCGTGGCCGCCCTCGTCCTGATCTGGAACGTGCTGGGCGCGCACTGAGTCGGCACCGGCAGATCCGCCGGTGCCGTCTTGCGTTCAGGTTAATTTGCGAGCGCCTCAGCGCCGTGCGTAGGCATCGCCCGCCGCGTCACTCTCCTTGCCCATCAGCGCATCTACGCTGACCGAACCGCCGCCGGCGGCCGCGAGGTAGAGGCAGGCGAAGCAGAACAGGATTGCTGCGGTGCCGCCATTGAGCAGCGGCAAGAGCACCGGCGTTTCGCCTTTGAGCATGTGGCCCATGAAGTAAGCGAAGGCCATTTCGCCCGAGAGAATGAAAGCGGTGAGGCGGGTGAACAGGCCGAGCATCAGAAGCGCGCCGAGCACGAGTTCGAGCGCGCCTGCCGTCCAGATCAGCGGCGGGATGTTGGCGAAGTAGGGGAGCACCGGAAACTTGAAGATCTTTGCGATGCCGTACTGGAACAGCAGCAATCCGGTGACGAAGCGAAACAGGCTCAAGAGAACCGGTTGAAAGCGAGTGAGATACGGAAAGTTCATTGGTTTGTGCCCTCCATCCAATGCTGCGACTTGGACCGCATTCGGTTTCGCCCTGCAAGCCGTGCGCACTCGATTCGTCCTGACATTTTCGTCATGTCGGACAAAACACCGCAGGCCAGGATTTCAGCCGCGTACGACCGCAGCTTTCGCGCGTATTCCGCGTCGCGCCCATCCGTAATTTCCCGGTGACGCGGATGCGCGCAAGTTACCTCCAGGACACCTACCGCCGCAAGGCGGGCACGATCAGGAACGGGATCATCCCGAGCACCACGCTCGCAAGTGCGAAAGCAAGCAGCGCGTTGTACCCGTGGGTCGCGTCATGGATCAGGCCGCCGCTCCAGGAGCCGAACGCCGAACCGAGGCCACTGCCGATCGAGATGGTGCCGTAGATGGTCCCGACCCGCTTGCCCTGGAAAATCCTCATCGCCGTGGCGCTGATCAGCGGGCCGCGCGAGCCCATCATGCTGCCGAAGCAGACGACGAAACCGGTGAGCAGCAGGATGTTCGGAGAATACTGCAACAGCCAGAGCAGGACGATGCCGAGGATCGAGATCGCGTAGCTCAGCAGCACCGACGGCCGGCGCCCGATCAGGCCGTCGAGCGCGGAGACGCCGAGCATGCCGAACACAAGCACGACGCCGGAGAAACCCCAGGCGGTCGCAGCCTGCAGCGGCGGAAAGCCGGCGTCGATCAGATAGGCCACGATCTGTGCGGCGATTGAGTACATGCCGACGGCAGTGAAGAAAAAGGTCCAGAACAGCGCCCAGAAGGCGTGATGGCGCATGGCACGGAGCAGGGTCCAGCCATTGTCGACGAAATCAGGGTCGGTCCTCTTCACGACATGCGGCGAGCCCGCAGCGAACAGCCGCCACGGCAGCAGCATCAGCGGGAGCGACAGGCCCAGTGCCGTAAAACCGAATAGCTGGTAGGTGTCGCGCCAGCCGATGTGATCGATCAGGAGCTGCGAAGCCGGCAGCAGCGCCAGCACGCCGCCGCCCATCGCTGAATACACCACCGACATTGCCGTCGGCAGACGAGGGCCGAACCAGCGGCCGAGCAGGATCGAGTTCGGCACGATGCCGATGAAGGCAACGCCGATGCCGACGCAGAGGCCGATCGAGAGTTGGAACTGCCAGAGATGTTGCGCGTGGGCTGCGACCAGGAACGCCGCGCCCAGCAGCAGCAGCCCGAGCGCATAGACGATGCGTGGTCCGGAATGGTCGAACAGGCGTCCGACGAAGGGCGCAGTGAGACCGCTCGCGAGCCAGGTCAGTGAATAGACCGAGACGATCTGCGCGCGGTCCCAGCCAAAACTTTCCGAAATCGGTTTCAGGAACACCGTAAAGCTGTCGCCGAGCCCGCGGCCGAGCACGGCCAGCGTGAAGCACAGAGCGAGCACGACGAGCGCGGTGCGAACAGCGTCCCGCTGATCGCTCGCGACGTTCTCCCTGGGCGTGTTCTGATCCATTGTCCGTCAGGGAGCGCGCATCCGTGCGCCCTGACAAGCAGCGAAAAGCTCATACGCCTATGCAGGCTTAAGGAGGACGTGCTTCTTCTTGCCGAAGGACAGCTTGATCACGCCCTCGGGCGTCAGATTGTTTGCCGACAGTGCCATCTTTTCGTCAGTGACCGGCTCGTCGTTGACGCGAAGGCCGCCGCCCTTGATCTGGCGCCGGGCTTCGCCGTTGGATGCAACGAGGCCCGCCTTGACGAAGGCGTTGAGCACGCCGAGGCCGGCGTCGATCTCACCCTGCGGAATTTGCACCGTCGGCAGGGTTTCGGCCAGCGCGCCTTCCTCGAAGGTGCGGCGCGCGGTCTCCGCCGCCTCGTTCGCGGCCTCGCGGCCGTGCAGCAGCGCGGTCGCTTCAGTGGCGAGCACCTTCTTGGCCTCGTTGATCTCCGAGCCGCCGAGCGCTTCGAGCTTCCTGATCTCAGCCATCGGCAGCGTCGTGAACAGCTTCAGGAATTTGCCGACGTCGGCATCCTCGGTGTTGCGCCAGTACTGCCAGAAATCATAAGGCGAGAACGCGTCGGCGTTGAGCCAGACCGCGCCTTGCGCCGTCTTGCCCATCTTGGCGCCCGATGCCGTCGTCAACAGCGGTGTCGTCAGTGCGAACAGCTGATGGGTGCCCATGCGGCGGCCGAGATCGACGCCCATGATGATGTTGCCCCACTGGTCCGAGCCGCCCATCTGCAATTTGCAGCCGGTGCGCTTGGCGAGCTCGACGAAGTCGTAGGCCTGGCAGACCATGTAGTTGAACTCGATGAAGCTCATCTCCTGCTCGCGCTCGAGGCGCAGCCGCACGGAGTCCATGGTCAGCATGCGGTTGACCGAGAAGTGCCGCCCGACGTCGCGCAGCATCTCGATCCAGTTCAGCTTGGTCAGCCACTCCGCATTGTCGAGCATGATGGCGTCGCTCTTGCCCTCGCCATAGCGCAATACCTTGGCGAACACGCCGCGGATCGATTCCTTGTTGGCCTCGATCTCGGCGACGGTGCGCATCGCGCGCGTCTCGTCCTTGCCGGAGGGATCGCCCACCATGGTGGTGCCGCCGCCCATCAGCGTGATCGGCTTGTTGCCGGACTCTTGGAGCCAGTGCAGCATCATCATGGTGAGGTAATTGCCGATATGCAGCGAGCGGGCGGTGCAATCGTAGCCAACATAGGCGGTCGCCTCGCCCTTGGCGGCGAGCGCGTCCAGCCCCTCGAAATCGGAGCACTGGTGAATGAATCCACGTTCCTGCAGGGTGTTGAGGAAATCCGATTTAAATGCAGTCATCTGTCGGCGTGCCTGACAATTCTTGGTTTACTGTTTTGGGCGCAATTTAAGGGTCTTCCGTGGGAACTCGATTGCTGCCCGCCACTTTGGCCTGTGGCATTATAAGATGTGTCCCTCTGGCACAAGATCGGCATGCCGGAGGGGGTCTCTTGAGGACGCTGATCCATGATGTTGACGGCACTCGGTTTGATGAGCGGCACCTCGCTGGACGGGGTGGATGTCGCGCTGATCGAAACCGATGGAAAACAGGTGAAGGCATTCGGGCCGTCCGGCTACCGGGCCTATAGCCCTGCGGAGCGCAATCTGCTGCGCCAGGCGCTCTCCGAGGCTGTGCACCTGCTGCAACGTGACGCCCGGCCAGGCATCCTGGCCGAGGCCGAGCGCGCGGTGACACGGGCCCATGCCGAGGCGGTTGCCGCCTTCTTTGCCCAGAACCGCATGAAGCCCGAGGACATCGACATCGTCGGCTTCCACGGCCAGACCGTGCTGCACCGCCCCGAGAAACGGCTGACGGTGCAGATCGGCGACGCGCCGGCGCTGGCGAGAGCGATCCATATCCCCGTGATGCATGATTTCCGCGCCGCCGACGTCGAGGCTGGCGGGCAGGGGGCGCCCTTCGTACCCGTCTACCACCGCGCGCTCGCCAACTCGCTGGATCGCGAGGGGCCGATCGTCGTGGTCAATATCGGCGGCGTCTCCAACATCACCTATATCGACGGCAACGACACGCTGATCGCCTGCGACACCGGCCCCGGCAACGCGCTGCTGGACGATTTCATGTACCGCACCATGAACCAGGCGTTCGATGCGGAAGGAAAGTTCGCAGCGCTCGGGAAGGTCGATGAGGCCTGGATCGCGCGCGCGCTCGAGCTGCCATTCTTTGCATTGCCTCCGCCGAAATCGCTCGACCGCAACGATTTTGCCGCGCTCAAGCTCGGCGATGTCGCCCCGGCCGATGGCGCGGCGACGCTGACCGCCTTCACCGCGGCGGCGATCGCCCGCATCATCCCGTTGCTGCCGCGTCGGCCGCGGAGCTGGATCGTTTGCGGCGGCGGCGCCCGCAATCTCACCATGCTGCGGATGCTGCGGGAGCGGGTGGGATCGGCGACCGTCGAGGCCGCC
>NZ_AJQF01000039.1:0-277 GCF_000261705.1 Bradyrhizobium genomosp. III
CATCGAAGCCCAGGCCTTCGGCTTCCTCGCCGCGCGTGGGCTGAAGGGCCTGCCGCTGTCCTATCCGGCCACCACGGGCGTGCCGATGCCGATGACGGGCGGGGTGATCGCGCGGCCCTGAGGGCGGCTTCCCGAATTGGGGCACTGCCTCGCCCTTCCAATCGGCTTTCAAGATTGCAGACACGCCTTCGTACTCTCGCGGCAGGTTTCGCCCGAGCCTTGCTGTCGTTCGGCGCCCTCAATCGGACCAGAGGACGCAGGGAAGGCCGGGCGCCGG
>NZ_AJQF01000040.1:0-37746 GCF_000261705.1 Bradyrhizobium genomosp. III
ACGTGCCCGGCCGGGCCGCCGCATCACCGCAAGCCTTGACGCCAGAACCCCGGGCGTCGGGACCACACGACTTCTCCGTCCGCGGACGGCTTGGCCTCAACATCCGGGGCTTGCGTGTGCCCGCCCCAGAGCATCGACCAAACCGCTGTGACCGCGCCGTGTCGTATGCGCGTTGTGCCGGGACTCACGGTCGCCCGCCCTGTCCTCACGCACATCGCGCCGGCGCTACCGCGTCCACCGCCACCCGGCCCGCATCTCGTGACGATCGCGAAGCGCCCCTCTGGCAGGGCCGGGATGGCACGTGTATGCCATAAATCCGAAATTCGGGAAAGTGGAATATTTTTGCGGGCGGGGATTGACGGGTTTTGGGTGTTTTGCCCGACGCGTGCCGATGCCGATGACGGGCAGGGTGAGCGGCCGGCCCTTAATTAATGCAATTGCATTGATCTTGACAGTTACATGCAAATGCATATATGTTGGCTGCATCGAAACGCCGGGATATTGGCCATGACCGCGTCACTGAAACTCATCAGTCACAAGCTTTGCCCCTACGTGCAGCGCGCCGTGATCGCGTTGAAGGAAAAGGGCGTGCCGTTCGAGCGGATCGACATCGATCTCGCCAACAAGCCCGACTGGTTTCTAAAGCTCTCGCCGCTCGGCAAGGTGCCGGTGCTGGTGGTGACGACCGATAGCGGCGAGGTCGCGCTGTTCGAGAGCAACGTGATCTGTGAATACATCGAGGAGACACAGGGCGGCGCGAAGCTGCATCCGGCGGATGCGCTGAAGCGTGCCGAGCATCGCGCCTGGATGGAGTTCGGCTCGGCGATCCTCGGCGATCTCTGGGGACTGGAGACGACGACGGATCCGGCGACCTTCGAAACCAAGCGCCAGGCGCTCGCCGCGAAATTCGCGCGTGTCGAAGGGGCGCTCGGCGCGGGACCTTATTTCGCTGGCGATGCGTTCAGCCTGGCCGATGCGGTGTTCGCGCCGATCTTTCGCTATTTCGATCTGTTCGACGAGCTGACCGAGCACGGCATCTTCACCGATCTTCCGAAGATGCGGGCGTGGCGCGCGCAGCTTGCGAAGCGTCCGAGCGTACGAACCGCGGTCGGCGCGGACTATTCTCAATTGCTGCGCGCCTTCCTGGTGCGGCACGACGCGCATCTGCTCAAGCTCGCCGCCTGAGACGATGCCGATGTCGCAATCCCTGGCCTGGCTGATGCTGGTGATCGCCGGCGCGCTCGACGTCGGCTGGGCGATCTCGATGAAATATGCGGAGGGCTACACGCGCTTAGGCTGGAGCGTCGTTTCGGTGGTGCTGCTCGCGGCCTTCGTTGTCCTGCTCGGGCGGGCCTTGAAGGTGCTCGAGGTCGGCGTCGCCTATTCGGTGTGGACCGGCATTGGGGCTGCCGGCACTTTCGTGATGGGCGTCGTGTTGTTCGGCGAGACGTTGAGCGCGATGAAGCTTGCGGGCATCGCGCTCGTCTTGATGGGGATCGCCGCGCTAAAGCTCGCTTAGCGCACGTTGGCGAGGCGCATGTCCAGATAGGCCGTGATGGTCTCCATCAGCGGCTCGAGCTTGGCGTCGAAGAAATGGTTGGCGCCGGGGATGACCTGCTGGTCGATCACGATGCCCTTCTGCGTCTTCAGCTTCTCGACCAGGGTGTTGACGTCCTTCGGCGGCACCACCGCGTCCTTCTCGCCATGCACGATCAGGCCCGAGGACGGGCAGGGCGCAAGGAACGAGAAGTCGTAGAGATTGGCCGGCGGCGCGATCGAGATGAAGCCCTCGACCTCGGGGCGGCGCATCAGGAGCTGCATGCCGATCCAGGCGCCGAAGGAGAAGCCGGCGACCCAGCAGGCGCGCGCTTCGGGATTGATGGTCTGCGCCCAGTCGAGGGCTGCGGCGGCATCCGACAATTCGCCGGTACCATGGTCGAACGAGCCCTGGCTGCGGCCGACGCCGCGGAAATTGAAGCGCAGCACCGAGAAGCCGCGATGCGCGAACGCATAGTAGCACTGGTACACGATCTGATGATTCATCGTGCCGTGAAACTGCGGATGCGGATGCAGGATCATCGCGATCGGCGCGTTCTTCTGCTTGGCCGGGTGATAGCGGCCTTCGAGACGGCCGGCAGGGCCAGTGAAAATAACTTCAGGCATCGATGATCTCTTGATTGATGTGCTGGAGAGACGATCCTCGGCAATCAACCGATTGTGGCCTCATCGGCAGGTACCGACGGAAGCGCGAATGAAGGGTGAGAAGGCGCGCCTTGCGGTGATGCGCTGAAGGCGTGCGGTGACTTGACGGTGCGGGTTCTAACATAGGCTGAGGGTCAAAAAGCAAGCATCTTGAACATCACTCAATGGGCTCAAGATGTTAGCGTGTCATGGTCGCGTCATCAGCTGCCGCGGGCATGGAATCGCCCGTTGCCAAGCGCGTGTCGGGGCGCCATGTCGGGCTGGATGGGCCCAACGGGTTAGGTTTCCCAGACAAGGTAAGATAATACTACATGCGGAACCGCGTTTATCTCGACTGGAATGCGACCACGCCGCTGCGTGCGGAAGCGCGACGCGCAATGCTCGCCGCCTGGGATCTGGTCGGCAACCCGTCATCGGTCCATGCCGAGGGGCGGGAGGCGCGACGGCTGATCGAAGAGGCCCGCGCCACGCTGGCGGTGGCGGTAGGGGCGCTGCCGCGGAACGTCGTCTTCACCTCCGCTGGCACGGAAGCCAACGCGCTGGCGCTGTCGCCTGGCCTGCGGCGGTCATCCGGCGGCCCGGTCGAGCGGCTGCTGGTCTCGGCCGTGGAGCACGCTTCGGTGCTGGCCGGTGGCCGGTTCGCGGCGGACAAGATCGGCCTGATCCCGGTGACGCGTTCCGGTGTGGTTGACCTCGACCATCTCAGGAGCCTGCTCCGCGACGGCGCTCCGGCACTGGTTTCCGTCATGGCGGCGAACAACGAAACCGGCGCGCTCCAGCCGGTCGCGGAGGTCGCCCGGATCGTCCATGAGGCCGGCGGTTTCCTGCACGTCGATGCAATCCAGGCGCTTGGCAAAATCCCATTCGAGATCAACGCTATGGGCGCGGATCTTGCGACTTTTTCCGCACATAAGGTCGGCGGCCCCAAGGGCGTCGGCGCCCTGGTCGTGGCGGAGGGACTGACGGGATTGGAGCCGTTGTTGCGGGGAGGCGGCCAGGAGTTGAACCGGCGCGCCGGAACCGAGAATGTTGCGGGGATTGCCGGCTTTGGCGCAGCGGTGAAAGCCGCGCTTCAGACTCTTTCGGAAGATGCGGAGCAGGTGGCAACCCTCAGAAATCGCTTGGAAAATGGCATCCGGGGAATCGCCGGCGCAACGATCTTCTCGGATGAGGTCAAGAGGTTGCCTAATACCGTCCTTTTCACCGCGCCCGGCCTCAAGGCTGAGACCGCCGTGATCGGCTTTGACCTCGAAGGCATCGCAGTCTCCTCGGGTTCGGCCTGTTCCTCGGGCAAGGTCCAGCCGTCCCATGTGCTGTCCGCCATGGGATACGATCCCGCCGTGGCCCAGGGAGCGGTGCGTCTCAGTCTGGGCTGGTCCACGGAACCGGATGACATCAATAGGGCGTTAGAGGCTTGGCGAAAGCTCGGTAATACCCTACTTAAGAGCTAAGCGATGAAACACGGCTTGAACGGTTCTAAGCTCGTGCTTTCCGCCAAAAAACATCGTAATAGACACCGTAATAATCGTTCGAGTTTGATCCACCGCGGTCCTTGAAACCGCGAGCGGAGGATGGAATGCCAGCCGTACAAGAGACGGTCGAGCGCGTGAAGCGCATCGACGTCGACCAGTATCGTTATGGGTTTGAGACCCTGATCGACTCCGAGAAGGCCCCCAAGGGGCTGTCGGAAGAGATCGTAAAATTCATCTCGCAAAAGAAGAACGAACCCGCCTGGATGCTCCAGTGGCGGCTTGAGGCCTATCGGCGCTGGCTGACCATGACCGAGCCGACCTGGGCGCGCGTCGATTATCCCAAGATCGATTTCCAGGACCTCTACTACTACGCGGCACCGAAGCCGAAGAAGACGGTCACCTCACTGGACGAGATCGATCCGGAGATCCTGAAGACCTACGAGAAGCTCGGCATCCCCTTGCGGGAAGTTGCCATGCTCGAGGGCGTGGAACCCAAGCCCGGCGAGGAAGATCCCGCCCGCCGCAAGATCGCGGTCGATGCTGTCTTCGATTCGGTCTCGGTTGCGACCACGTTCAAGGCGGAGCTGAAGAAGGCCGGCGTGATCTTCATGCCGATCTCGGAGGCGATCCGCGAGCATCCCGAGCTGGTGCAGAAATATCTGGGCTCGGTGGTTCCGACCTCGGACAATTTCTACGCGACGCTGAACTCGGCGGTGTTCTCTGACGGCTCGTTCGTCTACGTGCCGCCGGGTGTGCGTTGCCCGATGGAGCTGTCGACCTATTTCCGCATCAACGAGCGCAACACCGGCCAGTTCGAGCGCACGCTGATCATCGCCGACAAGGGCTCCTACGTCTCCTATCTCGAAGGCTGCACCGCGCCGCAGCGCGACGAGAATCAGCTGCACGCCGCCGTGGTCGAGCTCGTCGCGCATGACGATGCCGAGATCAAATATTCGACGGTGCAGAACTGGTACCCCGGCAATTCGGAAGGCAAGGGCGGCATCTACAATTTCGTCACCAAGCGTGGTGACTGCCGCGGCGACCGTTCGAAGATCTCTTGGACCCAGGTCGAAACGGGTTCGGCGATCACCTGGAAGTATCCGAGTTGCATTCTCCGCGGCGACAATTCGAGCGGCGAGTTCTACTCGATCGCGATCTCGAACGGCTTCCAGCAGGTCGATTCGGGCACCAAGATGATCCATCTCGGCAAGAACACGTCGAGCCGCATCATCTCCAAGGGCATCGCCGCCGGAAAGTCGCAGAACACCTATCGCGGCCTCGTCACCGCGCACCGGAAAGCGACCGGCGCGCGCAACTTCACCGCCTGTGACTCCTTGTTGATCGGCGATAAATGCGGCGCGCACACCGTGCCGTACATCGAGGCCAAGAACTCCTCGGCGACGTTCGAGCACGAAGCGACGACCTCGAAAATCTCCGAGGACGTGCTGTTCTACTGCATCCAGCGCGGCCTTTCGCAGGAGGAGGCGGTCGGCCTCGTCGTCAACGGCTTCGTCAAGGACGTGCTGCAGCAGCTGCCGATGGAATTCGCGGTGGAAGCGCAGAAGCTGATCTCGATCTCGCTTGAAGGGTCGGTCGGTTAATACCGACCCTCGCGGTGCGCTTAAGCGCTCCATGCATCATTTGAATAGACTGGACACCAAAATGGCTTTGCTTGAAGTGAAAGACCTCAAGGTTCGTGTCGAGGAGCGTGAGATCCTCCACGGGCTGACGCTGACCGTGAACGAGGGCGAGGTGCACGCGATCATGGGGCCGAACGGTTCCGGCAAATCGACGCTCTCCCACGTGATCGCCGGCAAGCCCGGTTACGAGGTCACCGACGGCCAGATCCTGTTCAGGGGCGAGGATCTCCTGGAGATGTCGCCTGACGAGCGCGCCGCCAAGGGCGTGTTCCTGGCGTTCCAGTATCCGGTCGAGATCCCCGGCGTCGCCACCATGAACTTCCTGCGCACCGCGCTGAACGCCCAGCGCAAGGCACGCGGCGAGAGCGAATATTCGACGCCGGACTTCCTGAAGAAGGTTCGTGAGGTCTCGAAGTCGCTGAACATCCCGCAGGACATGCTCAAGCGCGGCGTCAATGTCGGCTTCTCCGGCGGCGAGAAGAAGCGCAACGAGGTGCTGCAGATGGCGCTGTTCGAGCCGAGCCTGTGCATCCTCGACGAGATGGATTCCGGCCTCGACATCGACGCGCTGCGCATTGCTGCCGACGGCGTCAACGCGCTGCGTTCGCCGGGGCGCGCGATGGTCGTCATCACCCATTATCAGCGGCTGCTGAACTACATCGTGCCCGACGTCGTGCACGTGATGTCGAAGGGCCGTGTCGTGAAGAGCGGCGGCAAGGAATTGGCGCTGGAGCTGGAAGCCTCCGGATATGCCCAGTTCGAGGACGCCGCGTAAGGAATTTTGCGATGAACGTTGCTGTGGCAAAGA
Organism: Bradyrhizobium genomosp. III; assembly: GCF_000261705.1. Lineage (NCBI taxonomy): Bacteria > Pseudomonadati > Pseudomonadota > Alphaproteobacteria > Hyphomicrobiales > Nitrobacteraceae > Bradyrhizobium > Bradyrhizobium genomosp. III. The sequence continues at coordinate 6,123 of NZ_AJQF01000040.1, forward strand.
CCGGAAAGGGCCGCGCGGTGAGCGATCTCTTCACCAGCGCCGAGGGCCGGCTGCCGGGTTCGACCGCGGTCACCGCCGTGCGACGCGAGGCGTTCGAGACCTATGAGCGTCTCGGCCTTCCGCACCGCCGGATCGAGGAATGGAAATACACCGACCTGCGCGCGCTGGTCGGCGAGGTGCTGCCGCTTGCGGCCGCGCCCGACGCGGCCGCGCTGAAGCGCGCCGCGGACGCTGTGAAGGTGCATGCGATCGCGGGCGCCCGCAAGCTGGTGCTGGTCGACGGCGTGTTCGCGGCCGATCTCTCCGACGTGAAGGCGCTGGCAGCCGAGGCGGGCTTCAGCACGTTGCGGGAAACGCTGGAGAAGGATGCCGGTCTGCTGAAGACCGCGTCCACCGATGCCGTGATCGCGCTGAACGCGGCGATGGCGACCGATGGCGTGGTGCTGTCGATTGCCGACGGCGCGCAGCTGTCCGCGCCGGTCCAGATCATCCACATTGCGACGGCCGCGTCGGCGTCGGCCTTCACCCGTTCGCAGGTCGCGGTCGGGAAGGGCGTGCGCGCCACCATCATCGAGAGTTTTGTCGCGGCTGGCGCCAAGACTTACCAGGTCCATGACGCTGTGTTGGTGACGGTCGGCGACGATTCCGACGTGGCCCATATCCGCCTGATGGATGATGCGCCTGACGCGCTGAATGTCTCGTCGCACTTCGTCACCGTCGGCGCCAACGTGAAGCTCAACTTCTTCAACATGACGACCGGCGCCGCGGTCAGCCGCCTCCAGGGCTTCATCACGCTGGCGGGCGAGGGCAGCGAGCTCTCGGCCAACGGCGTCAACCTGTTGCAGAAGACCGAGCACGGCGACACCACGCTGGTGGTCGACCACGCCGTGCCGAACTGCGTCAGCCGCGAAGTTTTCCGCGCCGTGATCGACGATCGCGCCCATTCGGTGTTCCAGGGCCGCATCATCGTCCGTCCCGATGCGCAGAAGACCGACGGCAAGATGATGACGCGCGCGCTGCTGCTCTCGGATGAGGCCGAGGCCGACAACAAGCCCGAGCTCGAGATTTTTGCCGACGACGTCTCCTGCGGCCACGGCGCCACCGCCGGCGCGCTCGACGACAGCCTGTTGTTCTATCTGAAGGCCCGCGGCCTGCCGGAGAAGCAGGCCCAGGCGCTGCTGATCCAGGCTTTCGTGGGCGAGGCGATCGAGCAGATCGCCGATGACGGTTTGCGCGAGCACGTGATCGGCATCGCCGAGCGCTGGCTGGAGCGGCGGTCATGAGCACGCATCCCGCAGTCAGGAACGGTGCCTATGACGTCGCGCGCGTGCGCCAGGATTTTCCGGCGCTCGCCATGCAGGTCTACGGCAAGAAGCTGGTCTATCTGGACAACGCCGCCTCTGCGCAGAAGCCGAGCGCCGTGCTCGATCGCATGACGCAGGCCTACACTAGCGAATACGCCAACGTGCATCGCGGCCTGCATTACCTCGCCAATGCCGCGACCGAAGCCTATGAGGGCGGTCGCACCAAGGTGGCGCAGTTCATTAACGCGCCCCGTACGGAAGAAGTGATCTTCACCCGCAACGCGACCGAAGCGATCAATCTGGTTGCCTCGTCCTGGGGCGGGCCGAACATCGGGGAAGGCGACGAGATCGTCATCTCGATCATGGAGCACCACTCCAACATCGTGCCGTGGCACTTCCTGAGGGAGCGCCAGGGTGCCGTGATCAAATGGGCGCCCGTGGACGACGAGGGCAATTTCCTCATCGACGAGTTCGAGAAGCTGCTGACGGCCAAGACCAAGCTGGTCGCGATCACGCAGATGTCGAACGCGCTCGGCACCATCGTGCCGGTCAAGGAGGTCGTCAGAATCGCCCACGCGCGCGGCATTCCCGTGCTGGTCGATGGCAGCCAGGGCGCGGTGCATCTGCCCGTCGACGTCCAGGACATCGGCTGCGATTTCTACGTCTTCACCGGCCACAAGGTTTACGGGCCGACCGGCATCGGTATCCTCTGGGCCAAGTACGACCACCTCGTCGCGATGCGCCCCTTCAACGGCGGCGGCGAGATGATCCGCGAGGTCTCGCGCGATGTCGTGACCTATGGCGACCCCCCGCACAAATTCGAGGCGGGCACGCCCGCGATCGTCGAGGCCGTCGGCCTTGGCGCTGCCATCGACTACGTCAATTCGATCGGCAAGGAGCGCATCGCCGCGCACGAGCACGATCTCACCACCTATGCCCAGGATCGGCTCCGCGAGATCAATTCGCTGCGGCTGATCGGCACGGCACGGGGCAAGGGCCCGGTGATCTCCTTCGAGCTGAAGGGCGCGCATGCCCACGATGTCGCCACCGTGATCGACCGCCAGGGCATCGCGGTGCGCGCCGGCACCCATTGCGTGATGCCGCTTTTAGAGCGGTTCAACGTAACAGCCACCTGCCGAGCCTCGTTCGGCATGTATAATACGCGGGAAGAAGTCGATCATCTGGCACAGGCGCTTTTGAAGGCGCGGGATTTGTTCGCATGAGTGACACGGCCGAAATCAAAGCTAGTCCGATGGAGACCCATTCGGCGCTGCCGCCGGAGGAGACCGAGCGGCTGACCACGGAGATCATCGCCGGGCTGAAGACCGTGTTCGACCCGGAAATCCCGGCCGACATCTTCGAGCTCGGCCTGATCTACAAGGTCGAAATCAAGGACGATCGCTCCGTCGACGTCCAGATGACGCTGACGACGCCGAACTGCCCGGCCGCCGGCGAGCTGCCGACCATGGTCGAGAACGCGGTTGCCAGCGTCCCCGGCGTCGGCGTGGTCGACGTCAAGGTCGTTTGGGAGCCGCCGTGGTCGCCCGAGCGCATGAGCGACGAGGCGCGCCTCGTGCTCAACATGTGGTGACGCTTAATCTCAGCATTGAATTTGCTCCGCAACGGACCAGATAGATAAGATGACCCAGGCGACACCAGCATCCACTCCGAAGCCGCGGCGGCCGCGCCCGCAGGTGATGCGGCTGACGGACGCTGCTGCCCAGCGCATCACCGAGCTGACCCAGCGCGCCGATTCGGAGATCGTCGGCCTGCGCGTCGGCGTGAAGAACGGCGGCTGCGCCGGCCAGTCCTACACGGTCGAATACGCCCACGACGTCCGCCCGACCGACGAGGTCGTCGAGGACAAGGGCGTCAAGATCCTGGTCGATCCCAAGGCCGTGCTGTTCCTGCTCGGCACCGAGATGGACTACAAGGCCGACAAGATGCAGGCCCAGTTCGTCTTCAACAATCCGAACCAGATTTCCGCCTGCGGCTGCGGCGAGTCGGTTGAGTTGCGGCCGGCCAAGATCGACGGATAACGCCTTCCCAAGACTCTCGTGTCCCGGACGTGCCGCAGCGCTCCTCGCGCTGCTGCGCAGAGCCGGGACCCACGCTATAGTCACCAGCGCAAAAGACTGGGCCCCGGCTCAGCAGCGCATCGTTACACGCTGCGCTGCGTCCGGGGCACGAGGGGGCCCATGGACCGCGAATTCCTGACCGACCTGTTTGCCGATTTCGGGCCCGTCACCATCCGGAAAATGTTCTCCGGCTACGGCATCTCCGCCGACGGCATCAACTTCGCGCTGTCACTGCGTGCCGGCCTGTTCTTGCGCGCCGACGAGGTGACGATCCCGGACTTTGAAGCCGAAGGCTCAAAGCCGTTTCAGTACTCGACCCGCGCCAGGACCGTGGTGGTCAACTCCTATTGGGAGCTGCCGGCGCGCCTGTTCGACGATTCCGCCGAGCTCGCCCAATGGGCGAGGGCGGCACTCGCCGCCGCCCAGCGCGCCAAGGTGAAGACGCGGCCGAAGAAAAAGGCGGCGGCAAAAAAAGCCGCGCCGAAGAAGCGGTTGGCCAAGAAGGCAGCCAAAAGGAAGGTGCGGTAGGGTGGGCAAAGCGGAGCGTGCCCACGATCAGGATGTCATCGCGAGAGATCGTGGGCACGGCGCTACGCGCCTTTGCCCACCCTATGGGATCTCAGTCTGTAGCCTTAGTCAGACCAACTCGCATATCCTTCGCCACAAAGATCGATATGCCATCTGCCAGCACGCGGCCATCGGCAATTCCGAGCACCAGCTTGCCGCGGCGGACCATCCGCATGGCGACTTCGTAGCGCACGCGTCGCGTCTCCGGCGTGATGGTGCCCGTGCACTCGACTTCGCCGACGCCGATGGCGCGGCCCTTGCCCGGTGACCCCGACCAGCCGAGCCAGTAGCCGACCATCTGCCACATCGCATCCAGGCCCAGGCTCCCCGGCATCATCGCATCACCTCGATAGTGACAATCGAAGAACCAGTGGTCCGACACGATATCGAGCTCGCCGACGATATGGCCCTTGCCGAATTCGCCGCCGTCCAGGCTGATTTCCGTGATGCGGTCCATCATCAGCATCGGCGGGGCCGGCAGTTGCGCATTGCCCGGCCCGAAATAGCCGCCGTCGCTCGATTTCAGCAGTTCGTCCCTGGTGTAGGACGGTTGCGGCGTGTGAAAATCATGGGGATTAGGCACGACGACAAGTCCTCAACGCTCGCGGTCTGGCGGCGCAGAAGATGGCGGTCGTCAGGTTGGAATGTCAAGCACAGCCGTTCGGCATGCCGCGATCGCGTCACGCCACCCGGCTGTGGGTCTCGACCGCGTATTCCGGATCGGCTTCGCAGATCACGCGGTTGCGGCCGTTACGCTTGGCGGCATAGAGGCAGGCATCCGCACGCTCGATCAGCGCGTCGGTGTCGTCGCCCTGCTTGAGCATGGAGACTCCGACGGAGATGGTGACGCGGCCGAGGATCTCGCCGGTGGACTTCTTCTTCAATTCCTTCGCCATCACTGCGCGGCGGATGTGGTCGGCCACCGTGAGGGCCTGACGCAGTGCGGTGTTGGGGAGCACGACCGCGAATTCCTCGCCGCCATAACGCGCGGTGATGTCCTGGCCCTTGATGGTCTGCTTCAGCGACAGGCCGACGAGCCGCAGCACCTGATCGCCGGTGAGATGGCCGTAGGAATCGTTGAACGACTTGAAATGATCGATGTCGAACAGCAGCAGCGACAGCGGCTCGCCCGAGGCGAGGGCGCTCTGCACCGCCATGTCGATCATGCGGTCGAAATATTTGCGGTTGCCAAGGCCCGTGAGCGGATCGGTCAGGCTCTCGGCGCGGATCGCCTCCAGGCTCTGCTGGAGATTGCTGATCTCGTTCTTCGACAGCGTCAGCCGGTCTTCCAGCGTCTTGTTGGTTTCGCGCATCTCGCTGGTCGAACGGAGCAGCGTCTCGACGATCGCCTTGATCTGCTCACGGTTCTTGGCCGACGCCAGTTTCTCTGTGGCCCCCGACAGGCTGGCATCGTAGGAGCCGGTCATGCCGAGTGCATCGCTCAAGACCTTCATCACGTCGTCGATCTCGCCGATGACGCGCGCGCCGACCTTGTCGATGCGGTCGGTGGTCTTGATGTGGGAGAGATAGGTCTCGTAGATCTGCTCGAGATCGGCTTCAGTCAGCTTGCCGCTGCGCGCCAGCGTCTCATTGACGATCTTGTTGAGCGGCGCGTTGTAGCCGGTGGCGTAGACGTACCAAATCTCATAGTTGCGGGGAATTGCCGTCTGCCGCAGCGATCGGATCTGCCCGAGCGCTACCTCGGCGAACGCCATCGTGCGTTCGTGTTCGTCGAGAACCTTGACCACGGAACATACCCCACAGCGGTCGGTGCGCCGTCGACCGCAGCAATGCTTAAATTATGTTCGTAGGCTAACGGACGATCGTGAACACCCCGTAAATATACGTTCACGAATGCATCTAAAAAATTGTGCGGCGGCTTTGCTCAACCGAAACCTGGTGCGCCTCGCGCCTCAGGCTCCGGCGGGGGAGCGGACCGGCCGCAGCAGAAACGCCGGCAGATGCGAGTGATCGCCCGGCTCACTGTCGGCTTCGCGCTGGCGGCGAGGCTCGGGACGGCCGATCGACGGCACGTGCGAATTATTGGCCTGCTGGCGCGCGTCGTGACGCGGCTCCGCCCTGCGCTTGTCGTCGGAACGATGCCTTGCTTCGGCGGGCTGTCTTGCCTCCGAAGAACTCTTTGCTTCAGAAGAATGTTTGGCCTCGGAAGCATGTCTTGCCTCGCCACGGGGCTCGCGCGGCTCGTGGCTGCGCTCACGGTCGCGGCCGCGCTGCGGCTTGCCGCGTCCGCCGCGTGAACGTTCGCGGCCACGCGACTCGCGCGGACGCTCGGTCCCATCGGAGGCTTCGGCGTGGATTTCAAAGTCGCCTTCGGCGCGCGGAATGCTCTGGCCGATCAGCTTCTCGATTGCCACCATCGACTTCTGGTCGAGCGGCGTCACGATCGAGATCGCGGTGCCGGTGCGACCGGCGCGGCCGGTGCGGCCGACGCGGTGGACGTAGTCATCGGGATGGTGGGGAACGTCGAAATTGAAGACGTGGCTGACCTCGGGAATGTCGAGGCCGCGGGCGGCGACATCCGAGGCGACGAGGAGCGGTAGCTCTCCCTTGCGGAACTGTTCGAGCGCCGCCATGCGGGCCGGCTGGTCCATGTCGCCGTGCAGTGCGCCGACGCTGAAACCATGCTTCTGGAGCGATTTGTGAACGATGGCGACTTCGCGCTTGCGATTGCAGAAGATGATCGCGTTCTTGAGATCCTTGGCTTCGCGCAGCAGGCGGCGAAGCAGCTCGCGCTTCTCGTGCGCCTCGCGCCCGGCTGGCACCTGGGATTGCGTGACGGTCACGGCAGTGGTGGCAGGCTTGGACACTTCGACCTTCTGCGGATTGTGCAGGAAGGCTTCGGTGATGCGCCGGATTTCCGGCGGCATGGTCGCGGTAAAGAACAGGGTCTGTCGCGTGAACGGGACGAGCTTGCAGACGCGTTCGATGTCGGGGATGAAGCCCATGTCCAGCATGCGATCGGCCTCGTCGATGACGAGCAGCTCGACCCCCGTGAGGAGCAGACCGCCGCGCTCGGTGTGGTCGAGCAGACGGCCGGGGGTGGCGATCAGCACGTCGACGCCGCGCGTCAGCTTGGCATCCTGGTCGCCGAAGGAAACGCCGCCGATCAGAAGCGCGACGTTGAGTTTCTGGCCGGCGCCGTAGCGGTCGAAGTTTTCCTTGACCTGGGCCGCGAGCTCGCGGGTCGGCTCGAGGATCAGCGTGCGCGGCATGCGCGCCCGGGCCCGGCCCTTCTCGAGGATGGTGAGCATCGGCAGCACGAAGGCCGCGGTCTTGCCGGTGCCGGTCTGGGCGATGCCGAGCACGTCCTTGCGTGCGAGGACGTGGGGGATCGCCTGTTCCTGAATGGGGGTGGGGGTGGTGTAACCGGTGGCCGCCACTGCGGCGAGGACTTTTTCGGACAGTCCGAGATCTGAAAAGGACATTGAGCCTCTGGTCGAAACCGCCGTTCGGAATCGAGGGTAATAAGGCTGTCGCGTTCCACCCCGAAACGGCGCGCTCTCAAAGAAGCTGGGGGTGCTGACTCACGCGAACAAAGCGCCAGGCTCAGGAATCGGTCTTCGATCTGAGCCGCGTCGCCCCGGAACATAGGCGGGAATCGGCCAAAGTCAATGGAGCGGGCGCGGGAAGGTCCTAAAAAACCTGAGGTTTTTACCAAATAGCGGGTGCGACTGGGGTTTTTCCGCCCAACCCCGCGCTCCGGCCTGAGCCGCCAAAACGGCGGCTAACGCCTATCCGAGCCCTGCGCCCGGAAGTCACCCGGGGCCATGCCATAAGCGGCATTGAAGACCCGGTAGTAGGTTGCCAGGCTCTCGAAGCCGCAGGAGGTCGCGATGTCGGCGATCAGCCGCTCGGGTGCCTCACGCATCAGGCGGCGGCTCTGTTTCAGGCGTTCGTCCGTCACGGTCTGTGAGAAGCTCTTCGCCGCGGTCTCGAACAGCATGTGCAGGTGGCGCACGGACACGCCGAGCTCGTCGGCCACCATCGTCGGTGCCAGATCCGGGTTTTGCAGGTGGCCCGCGATCAGGCGCCGGGCCCGCGAGAGGCGGGCGGTCCGCAGCGCGGCCTGTCCGCGCCGGCTGCCGGGCCTGACGATGCCGCGCTCGATCAGCGCCAGATGGGCCAAAGCCTGGACGAGAGAGGTCGCATCGCTGTCGCCCTGATCCGTTGAGGCTTCGCCGAGCTCGGCAAAGCAGGCCCCGAGCAGGGGCGCCAGGGTGGGGTCGCCGAACGTCCGGGGCGCAAGCTCGCGCATGCGCTTGTCCTGCGCCGGGATGGTGCTGACCGGAATCTTCAGGATCCGCAGGTGAAAGCCCCCGGCGCCGAGCGGCGCCGTGCGGTAGGGCAGGTCGGTATGGCTGGTGGCGAAACTGCCGGGGGCGATCGCGAAGTCGTTGCCGCGCATGCCGCCGAACCAGCCGCCGCTCCCGAGCTGCTGGTAGACGCAGATGCTGTCGCCGGGTGCGTAGGCGATGTCGGAGGTGCTGCGCTCGACCGCATATTGCGAGGCCTTCAGCTCGACGAGGCCGGCGCCGCCAAGCTGGCGCAGCGAGAACTCGCCGAAGAAGTCCGCGCGCCGTTCGCGCGCGAGTTCGGCAGTGACACCGAACAATCCCTTGGAGCGCACCTCGCGCCAATAGTCGAAGCGATCGTGCGGCTCGACCTCGTCGGTACACCAGCGATACACGGCAGCCCTCGCTTGCAGCGCAATTGCCCTAGAAAGAGCAGATTCCACGGGAATCTGCCATAGCCAGATCATGGAACCGCGGCCCAGGTTCCTTGAACCACGGTAACGTCTGGGCCGACTATCACACAGCGGCAGGGGGTCCAATGAACTGCTGTTCGAGGGAAGCGGCTTGGCGCCGTTCTGCAACGGGAATCTTGCGATGACGCGTCGGCTTTTCAGAATTCTGGCGGCCCTTGGCCTGGCGGCGGGCCTGAGCGGCTTCGCAGCTCCCGCCCATGCCGAGAAGCGTGTCGCGCTCGTCGTCGGCAACAACGACTACAGGAACGTCCCGAAGCTGCTCAAGGCGGTCAACGACGCCCGCACCATGGGCGACACGCTGAAGCAGCTCGGCTTCTCGGTGATGATCGCCGAGAACCAGAGCCGGCAGCAATTCTCCGAGACCCTGCTCGCCTTCGACAAGGCGATCGAGCCAGGTGACACGGCGTTCTTCTTCTACGCCGGCCACGGCTTCGAGATCGCAGGCCAGAACTACTTGCTGCCGACGGACGTGCCGGCGGCGACCGAAGGGCAGGAAGAGCTGGTGCGTGACGCCTCGATCCTGGCCGACCGCATCGTCGAGCGCCTCCAGAACAAGAAGGCGCGGACCTCGATCCTGGTGTTCGACGCTTGCCGCAACAACCCGTTCGAGCGCAAGGGTACCCGCGCGGTGGCCGGTGGCGGCGGGCTTGCTCCGATGGTGCAGCTGCCCGAAGGTGTGTTCTCGGTGTTTTCGGCTGGTCCCCGCCAGACCGCGCTCGATCGCCTCTCCAACGACGACGCCAATCCCAATTCGGTGTTCACGCGCACTTTCGCCAAGGAGCTGCTTCAGCCCGGCGAGAACCTCGTGCAGGTGGCGCAGCGCACCCGCCGTGCCGTCAGCGAGATGGCCGATACCGTCAAGCACAGGCAGGTGCCGGTCTATTTCGACCAGATGGTCGACGACGTCTTCCTCAGCGGCATGGCGAAGGATGCCGTCGCGCGGCCGGCTGATCCGCCACCGCAGAAGCTCGCGGCGCTACCGCCGGTGTCGGTGCCGCAACTGCCGAAGGAGGAGACCCTCAACGCGCCGATCGCGAGCTTCTCGCGGCACAATGGCGGCTGGAGCGTGGTGTTCTCGTTCGCCGACCCGACGCTCGGCATTTCCTGGCGCATGGCCGGCAAGGGCGATTTCCGCGAGACCGGATTCATCGACACGCTCGATCCGCGCACGCGCAAGCGGATGCCGAACCCGTCGATCGAATTGCCGCCGGATGCTGCGGCCGGCACCATCGAGGTCCGCTATGTCGATCAGTCCGGCGACATGCAGGGGCCGTTCCCGATCCGGTTCGATCCCGAGGCCGCGCTGATCCGCGACCAGCGCAAGATCCTCGACATGACATCGACGAGCTGGCTGTCGTTCCGCGAGTTCAACGGGCTGCTGGTCTACTACACGCACCTCGTGTCCTATCGCTGCGCCATCCGCGAGGTGCGCATCGGCATCGACACTGCCGTGCCCAACCAGGTGCTGAAGATGCCTGCTTGCGACATGCGCGACCCCAGTGCGATCACTGCGGGCATGCCGCTCTACATGAAGCTCGCACCGAGCACACAATCCGTCTCCGTAGAGCTGACCTATCGCGACGGCAGCGTCTCGGAGATCAAGAGTTTCCGCAGCGCGAACCGCAGCAATAATTGAGGGCGTGTCGATCGGGCGGGCGTGGCGGGATGGACTAACTTAAATCGGACAAGTCAACGGTGGAAATGTTAGAGCCGGGGATGACAAAATTCATCCTCGTCGCGCTCCTCACGACGCTTCCGGTTCTGGCGCAAACTACTCCCATCCCCACGCCGCCACTGACCGACCGGGAACGCGTCCAGGCGGACCGTGCGAAGGCCGCCGAGGATGAAAAGGGAGCTCCGATGACGCGTCCCTGGGACCGCGACGCCGACGGCAAGCGCCCATGGGAACGGAAGTCGAAGCCTTGAGGTAGCGGGCGCCTGTTCCCCGCAGGCGAAGGAACAACTCCTTGGTCACCTGGATTGTCCACCAAACCAGGGAGACGATCCATGATCCGCAAGTCCATCCTCGTAGCTTTCGCATGCGCTGCACTTTCGACGTCCGCTTTTGCCCAGGGAGGCGGGGGAGGCGGCGGTGGTGCGGGCAGCGGTGGTGCGGGCGGCGCCAGCGCGGGTGCCGCTGCCGGTACGGGGACCGGCGGCGCCGGCGCGGGATCCGCGGCCAGCTCGGGTGCTGGAGTAGGCACGTCATCCAGCAGCGCCAATTCAGGGCCGTCGGCTCCTTCAGGAATGGGGACGCATAGCACCACCACCGGGGCCAACGTCAACACCAACAGAGGTCAGAACAATCCGAACGTTCAGTCGCCGACTGCGAACGGCACGTCGCCGACAGCGGCGCAAGCCGAGCGGAACGCTGGTGTTGGTCACGCGCCGAACGGATTGCCGATCGGCACTCCGGGCTCCGGGACCAGCAATGAAGATCAGAAATAATCTGGCTCTGCTGCATGAAAGGCCCGCGCAGCGCGGGCCTTTCTCGTTGCCTCGCAAGTGGCGACCGGCTGCTCTGACGAGAAAGGCTGAGCCGCGCGCGGCCGTCGCCGCAGGCAAAGCTAGACCTTCGGCTCGCTCTCTTCCGCATTGCCGCTTCGCCGCGTGCGCAGATAGACGAGCGCGATGTTGATGGCCAGCCAGGCTGCCACGCCTGCAAGCAACCATGCCACGTTGAACGTTCCCGCTGATGCCGTTTGGGTCGTATTCCCCACAACAACGGGGCCCGCGGTTTATTCGGGGGCCGCGAGGGCCGGGGTGATCCGAAGCTGCCAGCCGTCCTAGCCGAGACCCGTCCAGATTGAGGCTGCGATCGACCTGAACCGGCGTTACAATCGTCCGGCATATCTTGATCGATACTCGCATCGTGGATAGCGGCTGCAATGACCTCCGACCAACAACCGAACCGGACGAAAAGAGTCCGTTGCTGCATCGTCGGCGGCGGGCCGGCCGGCATGATGCTCGGCTATCTTCTGGGGCGGGCCGGCATCGAGGTCGTGGTGCTGGAGAAGCATGCGGATTTCTTCCGCGATTTCCGCGGCGACACCGTACATCCCTCGACGCTCGAGGTCATGGACGAACTCGGCCTGATCGACGGCTTCCTGAAGCTGCCGCATCAACGCCTGCAGAAGATGGACGGCCTGTTCGGCGGTACGCCGGTGCGCATCGCCGATCTCCGCCGGCTCCACACCAAATACCCCTTCATCGCCTTCATGCCGCAATGGGATTTTTTGAATTTCCTGCGCGAGGCCGGCCGGCGCTTTGCCTCACTCGAGGTGATGATGAGCACGGAGGCGGTCGATCTGATCCGCCGCGGCGAGAAGATCGCGGGGGTGCGGGCGAAAACGCCTGACGGCGTCGTCGACATCGAAGCCGATCTCACCATCGCCTGCGACGGCCGGCATTCGACGGTGCGCGAGCGCGCCGGCCTTGGCGTCGAGGAGATCGGCGCGCCGATGGACGTGCTGTGGATCCGCGCCGGCCGCAAGGCCGACGAGACGGAAAGCGTGTTCGCGCGCGTCGAGCCCGGCAAGATGATGATCACGTTCGATCGCGGCGACTATTGGCAGTGCGCCTATGTCATCGCCAAGGGACAGCACGAAGCGGTGAAGGCGAGGGGACTGCAGGCACTGCTCGACGACGTCGTGCGCATGGCCCCGATCCTCAGGTCGGGCATCGCCGACGTGAAGAGCTTTGACGACGTCAAGCTGCTGACCGTCGCGATCAACCGCCTGACGCGCTGGACGCGGCCGGGTCTGCTTTGCATCGGCGATGCCGCGCATGCGATGTCTCCGGTCGGCGGCGTCGGCGTCAATCTCGCCGTGCAGGACGCAGTCGCGACCGCCAATCTGCTGGCGGACAAGATGCAGCACGGCTGCCCGTCCGAAAACGATCTCGATGCCGTGCGCCGTCGCCGCGAGTTCCCGGTGAAGATGACCCAGCGCATGCAGGTGATCGTGCAGAACAAGATCATCAGCGGTGCCTTGCAGGAGCGCGATCGGCCGCTCAAAGTGCCGCTGATCGTGCGCCTCATCACCGCGCTGCCGTGGCTGCAGGGCATTCCGGCGCGCCTGCTTGCGCTCGGCGTGCGGCCCGAGCACGTACATTCGAGAGCGGCATCGTAGCGCGGAATTCGGTAGGGATAATGTCGCGTTAAATCGCGCGTGCGGCGTTGCGGGCGAGCAACAGCGCCGACGGATCTGCGGACCAGCGCGTGCCCATGCGCCGCGTTAACTCTGTTGATTCGAATTTTAGTAACACCCGTCTGTGACCGTGCGTCCATCAAAGGACACGGGGTTGTACCATGCGTAACAAATTGATTGCCGCCTTCGCCTGCACGACCGCTCTGGTTTCGGCGGGCGCGGCCTCCGCCGCCGATCTCGGTGCGCGCTACACCAAGGCGCCCGCCTATGCGGAGCCGCTGTTCAACTGGACCGGCTTCTATGTCGGCGGTCACATCGGCGGTGCATGGACCAACCAGCAGTTCATCAACAACGGGACCGGTGCGCCGTTCGGCGATCTCGTCCCGGGCGAGGGCTATCGTCAGCGCAGCGCAGGAATCATGGGCGGCGCCCAGATCGGCTACAACTGGCAAGCCAACAACTACGTGTTCGGCATGGAAGGCACGATCTCCGGCCTCGACAACAAGGGCTCGTTCACGAACACCGCGTTCGGTGCGGGCGACGACGTGTTCTCCTGGCGCACCAACGTGCTCGCGACCGTGGTCGGCCGCGCCGGCTTCGCCGTGCAGAACAACCTCTTCTACGTCAAGGGCGGCTATGCCGGCGCGAACAACCGTCTGTCGGTCAGCGACACCGTCGGTGTGTCGGGCTCGGGCGGACAGACCCACTGGGCCAACGGCTGGACCGTCGGCGCCGGCTGGGAATATGGCGTCACCCGCAACTGGATCGTCGGCCTCGAATACAATTACGCTGCCTTCGGCAGCCAGACCTATCAGCTCGGCGGCACGTCGGGGAATTACACCTTCGATGCCAAGCCGCGCGACATCCAGTGGGCCGTCGTGCGCGCGAGCTACAAGTTCGACGCACCTGTCATTGCCCGTTACTGAGCACGTCGACGACGCAACGCGACCAACGATCAAAAAAGCACTGCCTAAATTAAAGCCCCGGATTTGTCCGGGGCTTCTTTTTTGCGTTGTTGAATGGCCGACAGGCCCGGCCTCAGGCCATCACCGAGAAACCGCCATCGACGGGGATCGCGGTGCCCGTGACGAAGTTCGACGCGGACGATGCCAGGAACACGGCGATGCCGGCGAAATCGTCGATGTCGCCCCAGCGCCCCGCAGGCGTGCGCGCCAGCACCCGCTCGTGCAATCCTGACACCTGCTGCCGCGCGCCGCGGGTGAGGTCGGTGTCGATCCAGCCCGGCAGGATCGCATTGACCTGGATGTTGTCGGGCGCCCAGGCATTGGCGCAGGCACGCGTGTACTGCACGATGCCGCCCTTGCTCGCCGCATAGGCGGTGGCGAAGCTCGCACCGAAGATCGACATCATCGAGCCGATGTTGATCACCTTGCCGTTGCCTGACGCCTTCAAGGCCGGATAAGCAAGCTTCGAGCACAGGAAGGCGCTGGTGAGGTTGGTGTCGATCACCTTGTTCCACTCGTCGAGCTCGAGCTCGTGCGGCGGCTTGCGGATGCTCATTCCGGCATTGTTGACGAGGATGTCGATGCGGCCGAGATCCTTCACCACGCGCGCGATCATGGCTTCGATGGCGGCCCTATCGGTGACATCGGTCGCAATCGCGATCGCCTTGACGCCGCGCTGCCTGAGATCTTCGACGGCTGCTTTGGACTTGGCCTCGTTGCGTCCGACCACGGCGATGTCGGCGCCGGCATCGGCAAGGCCGCGCGCCATGCCGAGCCCGATGCCGCCATTGCCTCCTGTTACGACCGCGACCTTGCCGCGGAGCTCGAACCGGCTGGATGTCATGCTTGTATTCCCTGGTTTCTTTTATTGGTTGCTCTGCCAGATCAGCACCAGCCCGAAGCCGGCCACGGCGGCGCCATAGCCGGCCCAATGCAGCTGGTTGACCATGAAGCTCGATCGCGGCCAGGGCACCGTACCCGTGCCCTGTCCGATCCAGAGCAGCCCGACGGCGAGGGCAAACAGGCCTGCTACAAGCAGAAATCTGCGCATGCATTCCTCCCCGTCGGTCCGCTTCCGTCGCGACCCGCGGCATCAATCGCCACGGTCAGGAGAGCTTGGGCCCACAGTAGCCGTAGCTTTGGTCCGGATACAATGGCGCCGCCGGCAGAAGCCAACGCGGCGAAGCCCAGCGCATGTCGCGATGCGGGGGGGCAGGCGGTCACCAACGTTATGTGAGTGATCGAAGCTCAGCTCGCCGCTGCGTACGACGCTGAAGTCGAGCTTGGTCGCCGACTGACCATAACGAAAAAGCCCCGGCGATGCCGGGGCTTTGACGTCTGAACTTGCGTTCGGATCAGTACTTGGTCGGATCAGTACTTGGCGACGACCGGACCGGTCCAGTTGAAGCGGTAGACCAGCGAGGTCGAGATCGTCTGGTTCCAGCTGTTGGCGCGGATGTCGCGGCCGACCAGCGCGTTGGTACCGTCGAAGAGCTCGTTCGAGGTCTTGGCGTTGTAAAAGGCCGAACGATACTCGGTCTTCATGAACCAGCCGGGCGAAGAGACGCCGAAGATGTTCAGGCTGTTCTCGACACCGCCGCCGACGAACCAGCCGTTGCGGTTGTAGCTGTTGAGGTGGATGCCGGCGGGAGTGCCGCCCAGCGTCGTGAAGTTGGTCTGGCCGAAGTGGGCGCCCGAGTAACCACCGTTGACGTAGGAGAGAACGTTCGGGGCGACCAGCCAGCCGAGGCGCACGCCCGCGGCCCAGGAGGTTTCCAGCTTCTGGTTACCGGTGATGCCGACGATCGGATCCTGGATGGTGGCGCGGATGCTGCCGAACTGGCCGTCAGCGAACACACCGGCGACCCAGGTGCCGCTGAACTGCCAGTCGTAACCGGCGCCGACGGTGCCGAACCAACCGGAGCCGCCCTGACGCTGGTCGATCGTCAGCGGAACCGCACCAACGGTGGTCTGGACGTGCTGGTCGGCATTGGAGAGGCCGCCGCCGCCGCCGCCGAACACGTAGAAGCCGGTCCAGTTGGCGACGGGCGCCGGCATCGGGGCCTTCACGTAGGGACGGGCACCGAGATCGGCCGCCGAGGCCGAACCGGTCATCGCGGCAACCGCGGTCAGAGCGAGCAAAACCTTCTTCATGTTAAAATCCCCAACCTTGGTCTGTGTAGCAGCGCGAGCGCACTGAAGTTCGTGTCATCTGATGCTCGGACTATAGACGTTTCCTGCCGGAATGCTGTTGCCGGGCAGGCACAGTTGCCGGAAAACGCCGATACGCGGGTATTTCCGCCGCGGCTGTCAAGATCTGTAATAGTTACATAAATTCAAAGCCTTACCGAGATTTTTGGAATTCAACCTTGGGTAAGGTTTCGTTAGCAAATCCGGCCTTGTCCGAAATGGAGGCAGTCGTGCCTCCGCCTGAGCGCCGTGAGTCGTTGGCCGAGTCGCAACGACGATTCCAGGAATCGCTCAAGGCCATACGGACCGCAGCGACGTCATCGCCCCCGCAAAGCAAAAGAGCCCCGGCTCTTCGCCGGGGCTCTTGACGGAGCGCTACAGGGCCGAGGGCTCAAACGTCCAGCAGCTCTTCGCTGGCGAACTCGGCCTTGTCCGAGATGAAGGCGAAGCGCGCCTCGGCCTTGGTGCCCATCAGCCGTTCCACCGAATCCGCCGTGGTGTCGCGATCGTCGGCGAGCAGCACCACCTTGAGCAGCGTGCGCTTCCTCGGATCCATGGTGGTCTCCTTGAGCTGCGCCGGCATCATCTCGCCGAGGCCTTTGAAGCGGTTCACCTCGACCTTGGCGTTGGCGTTGAACGCGCTTTTGATCAACTCTTCCTTGTGCTTGTCGTCGCGCGCGTAAACCGACTTGGTGCCGTGCGTGAGCTTGTAGAGCGGCGGCACGGCCAGGAAGAGGTGACCCTCGTCGATCAGCCGCGGCATCTGCCGGTAGAAGAATGTGATCAGCAGCGAAGCGATGTGCGCGCCGTCGACGTCGGCGTCGGTCATGATGATGATGCGCTGATAGCGCAGATCCTCTTCTCGGTATTGCAGGAGCTGGCCGCAGCCGATCGCCTGCACGAGGTCGGAGAGCTGGGCATTGGCCGTCAGCTTGTCCTTGCCGGCGGAGGCGACGTTGAGGATCTTGCCGCGCAGCGGCAGCACGGCCTGAGTCTTGCGGTCACGCGCCTGCTTGGCGCTGCCGCCGGCCGAGTCGCCTTCGACGATGAAGAGCTCGGAGCCTTCGGTGCCGGCATCGGTGCAGTCGGCGAGCTTGCCGGGCAGCCGCAGCTTCTTGCCGGCGGTCTTGCGCGCCGTCTCCTTTTCCTGGCGGCGGCGCAGCCGCTCCTCGGCGCGGTCGATCACGAAATCGAGCAGCCTGTTGGCCATGTTCGGATTGCCCGACAGCCAGTGATCGAACGGATCCTTCATCGCCTGTTCGACGATGCGCTGCGCTTCCGCGGTGGCGAGACGATCCTTGGTCTGGCCCTGGAATTCGGGCTCGCGCACGAACACGGAAAGCATGACGGCGGCACCGACCATCACGTCTTCCGACGTAATGGACGAGGCGCGCTTGCCCTGACCGACGCGCTCGGCGTGATCCTTCAGGCCGCGCAGCAGCGCGCTGCGCAGGCCGGATTCGTGCGTGCCGCCATCGGGTGTCGGGACGGTGTTGGTGTAGGAAGAGAGGAAGCCGTCGGCATCCGCGGTCCAGGCCACCGCCCATTCGCAGGCGCCATGCGCGCCGTTGCGGCCCGACTTGCCGGAGAAGATATCCGGGTGGACCAGCGTGTCGGCGTGAATTGCTGCCGCCAGATAATCCTTGAGGCCGCCGGGGAAGTGGAATGTCGCTTCGGCCGGTACGTCCTCGACGCCTTTGAGCAGTTCGGGCGCGCAATTCCAGCGGATCTCGACGCCGCCGAACAGATACGCCTTCGAGCGCGTCATCTTGAACAGGCGCTGCGGCTTGAACGCAGCCTTGGCGCCGAAGATGTCGGTATCGGGCTTGAAGCGGACGCGCGTGCCGCGGCGGTTGTTGATCTTGCCGAGATCCTCGAGCTTGCCCTTGGGGTGTCCGCGCTCGAAGGTCATGCGGTAGAGCTTCTGGCTGCGCGCGACCTCGACCTCGAGCAGCGAGGAGAGGGCGTTCACCACGGAAATGCCGACGCCGTGCAAGCCGCCGGAGGTCTCATAGACCTTGCTGTCGAACTTGCCGCCCGAATGCAGCGTGCACATGATGACTTCGAGCGCCGATTTCTTCGGAAATTTTGGATGCGGGTCGATCGGGATGCCGCGGCCGTTGTCGGTGACGGTCAGGAAGCCGTCCGCGGAGAGTTCGACGCCGATGAAGGTCGCATGTCCCGCCAGCGCCTCGTCCATCGAGTTGTCGATGACCTCGGCGAACAGATGATGCAGCGCCTTCTCATCGGTGCCGCCGATATACATGCCGGGTCGGCGCCGCACCGGTTCCAGGCCTTCGAGCACCTCGATGTCGGCTGCGGTGTAGTCGGCTTCGCCGCCGGTTCCGCGCGAAGCCGCCTTCGCAGGCGTGCGCGGCTTTGGCTCATCGCCGCCGAAAAAATCGTCTTTTGCTTTGGGTTTCAACTGTTTGGACATATATCTTGATACGCTTTGAGGGCCGCATAAGCGGCGAATCGGTTAGGCCGACTATGCCACTTCTGACTTGGAAAGGTTACCGCGGGGCGGGCCGGGCGGTTTGGTTGGGAGCCAATCCCGGCGATTTTACGCCGCAGGCCCTGCAATTCCCGGCAATTTGACCGGACCGTCGGCGCCGAGCGAGTTTTGTGACTTGATGTCACACAAGCCCTTGGCTTACCAGTCTTTTTCATCGAGCAGCACCTTGAGACGGGGCGGGAAGGCTTTTTTTAGATGGAGCAATTTGCGCACGCCCTGGCCGATTTCGTGCGCGTTCACCAGGCCTGGGCGGCTCCGATCGTGTTCCTGCTCGCCTTCGGGGAATCGCTCGCCTTCATCTCGCTGCTGGTCCCGGCCTGGGGCGCGCTGGTCGCGATCGGTGCGCTGATCGGGGCGAGCGGCATCAGCTTCTACCCGGTCTGGATCGCCGGCGGCCTCGGCGCGGCGCTCGGCGACTGGGTCTCGTACTGGTTCGGCTACCGCTACAAGGAGAAGGTCGCCCAGATGTGGCCGCTCTCGCGCTATCCGGAGCTCCTGCCCAGGGGCGAGGCTTTCGTGCGCAGCTGGGGCATCCCCAGCATCTTCATCGGCCGCTTCTTCGGGCCCTTGCGCGCCTCGGTGCCGCTTGCGGCCGGCATCTTCGAGATGCCTTATTGGAGCTTCCAGGCCGCCAATTTCGTCTCGGCCCTGATCTGGTCCGCCGTGCTCCTGATGTTCGGCGACGTGCTCGCGAAGATCATGGAATGGATCTGGCGGGTGATCTGACGCCGAAACCTTGACGGAAACCCGATCTGGCCTTATAGCCGCGCGCCATGATCAACGCCGCGACCATCCTGTTCGCTCGTCGCCGCCGCCGCTCTTTAGCGGTTTGGGCGGTCGATCGCGTTTGAGATCATCGTCTTTGCCGCTGGATCCGATCCGCGGCATTCTCTCTCCTGTCAGCGCGATCTGATCCGGCGGCCCCCCAAGGAGGCCCAGCAGGAGACCACGATGTACACGCCACCCTTTTTCAAGCAGGACCGCGCCGCAAGCCTGAAGTTCGCCGAAGAGCGCGGCTTCGGCACCATGTGCGCCTTTGACGGTCACAAGCCGGTCGCTTCCCCGCTGCCGTTCTATCTGACCTATGCGGCCGATGGCACGCCGCAGGCGGCCTTTCATGTCGCCCGTCACAATCCGCTGCTAAAGCTTGCGGATGGCGCAGCGTCCTGGCTGCTCGCGATCAATGGCCCCGATGCCTATGTATCGCCGGATTGGTACGTCTCGCCGGACCAGGTGCCGACCTGGCTCTACCAGTCGGTGCATCTGAGCGGGCCGGTGCGGATGTTGTCTGACGACGAGCTGGCGGTGCAGATCGACACGCTCAGCGACAAGTTCGAGAACTGGCTGCGGCCGAAGAAGCCGTGGACATCGGACAAGATGACGGCCGGACGGCTCGAGGCGATGAAGAAGGCGATCGTGGGTCTGGTGATGACGGTTGAGGAGGTCGAAGGCAGCTTCAAGCTCAACCAGCACAAGTCCGACGCCGACTACACGGCGATCGCCAATGCGCTCGGCGCCGGCGATGCCGACGCCAAGCAGATCTCACTTTTGATGCGGCAGGCCAGGCCGCAGGTTTTTGCAGCCGACACGAACATGCTCGAAGGGAGCGCACCATGAGCCTCGCTGACATCAAACAGGCCCCGAAGGGCGCTGCCACCAAACCCGCGACCGTCTTCGTCGACGGCGGCTCCGGCACCACCGGGCTCGGCATCAACGAGCGGCTGAAACTCCAGAACGACGTCGTCGTGAGGACGATCGCCGACGACAAGCGCAAGGACCCCGCGGCCAAGAAGGCGCTGATGGAGGAGGTGGATCTCGTCATCCTCTGCCTGCCCGACGATGCCGCCAAGGAAACGGTTGCGCTGGTCGACAGCATGGGCGCTTCGGGCCCGAAGGTGCTGGACGCCTCGACCGCCTACCGGGTCGCGCCCGATTGGGCCTACGGCTTTCCGGAGCTGACGGCTGACCAGGCCGGCAAGATCAAGGCGGCGAAGAAGGTCTCCAATCCCGGTTGCTATCCGACCGGCGCGATTGCGCTGCTGCGGCCGATCGTCGATGCCGGTCTGTTGCCGCCCGATTATCCCGTCACCGTCAACGCGGTGAGCGGCTATTCCGGCGGCGGCAAGTCGATGATCGCGAGCTTCGAGGACGGCAGCGCGCCGTCCTTCGAACTCTACGGCCTCGGCTTCGAGCACAAGCATCTGCCGGAAATGCAGCTCTATTCGAACCTGACGCGGCGGCCGATCTTCATTCCGTCGGTGGGCAACTATCGGCAGGGCATGCTGGTCTCGGTGCCTCTGCAGCTCGACACGCTGCCCGGCAAGCCCGGCGGTACCGATCTGCAGGCTGCGCTCGCCAAGCGCTACGTCGGCTCGAAATACGTCAAGGTGATGCCGCTCCAGAACGAGGCGGCCAAAGGCGGCCGGATCGAGCCGGAGGCGCTCAACGAGACCAACATGCTCGAGCTCTACGTCTTCGCCAGCGACAAATATCACCAGGCGGTGCTGGTCGCCCGGCTCGACAATCTCGGCAAGGGCGCCTCGGGCGCCGCCGTACAGAACATGCGGCTGATGCTGGGATTGCCGGAGGAGTAGGGCAGTCTCGCGCCCCGGACGCAGCGCAGCGCTCCTTCAGCGGTGCGCTGCAGAGCCGGGGCCCACTCTTCCCTGTTGGTAGCGGCCTTCTGGGTCCCGGCTCGCGCTTCGCGCGTCCGGGACACGAAATCAAACCACCTTGAAGATCGCCAGCGCCAGCACGGCCTGGGCGAGGAAGCCGACGGTGAAGGCCAGGGTGCGGAACACCGGGATGCCGATCGCGTAGACGATGAGATGTGCGACGCGCGACCAGAAATAGACGGCGCAGGCGAGCACGGTCCATTTTGTGGAATAGTCGATCGCGTTGAGGATCAGTACCAGCGGCGCAAAGAGCACGAGGTTCTCAACCGCGTTGTCATGCGCGAACATCAGGCGGTTCGCCCATTCCGCCTGCGGCTTGTCGCCGCGCGAGGGGTTGGCCATGGCGCCGCTGAGGCCGCGGACCTGGCAGCGGTTGATGGTGTAGGGGATCCAGAGGATCCCGGTCAGGATCACCGTCAGTGTCAGCCAGAACAGTTCGCGCGTCATGGTCGGGTCCCCTCTGTCGTCGCTGCGTTGAGCGCGAGTCTATACAAAAGCGCGGAAGATTCCGCTATGCGCGAACCCTGACATAGCTGCCGGGCGCGTCCTCGATCGCCGGCAGGGCGTCGCTGCCGACGCTGCGCGCCGGGACTTGCTCCGGATCGAGCTCGCCCAGCCATTGACGCCAATCCGGCCACCACGAGCCCTTGTGCTCGACCGCGTCCTTCATCCATTGGGCGACGTTGACGTCCTTGATGTTGTCGTTGGTCCAGTACTGGTACTTGTTCGAGGCGGGCGGATTGACGACGCCGGCGATGTGGCCCGAGCCGGACAGCACGTATTTCACCGGACCGCCGAAGAACTGCGAGCCGTACAGCACCGATTCAGCGGGCGCGATGTGGTCCTCGCGGGTGGCGAGGTTGTAGACGGGCACCTTGACCTTGGAGAGATCGAGCAGCGTGTTGTCGAGTACCATCGTGCCGGTGGAGAGCCGGTTCTCCAGATAGCAATTGCGCAAATAATAGGAATGGTTCGACGCGGTCATGCGCGTCGCGTCCGAATTCCAGTGCAAGAGGTCGAACGCGCTCGGCTGCTGCCCCTTCAGGTAGTTGCTGACGACGTAGGACCAGATCAGATCGTTGGAGCGCAGCATGTTGAAGGCCATCGCCATCTTCGAGCCTTCGAGCACGCCGGCCGCCTTCATGTCCTGCTCGAGCGCCGCGATCTGCTCCTCGTCGACGAACACCAGGAGGTCACCCGCATGGGTGAAGTCGACCTGTGCGGCGAAGAACGTCGCCGACGACACGCGTTGGCGGCGCTTCTCGGCGAGCCAGGCCAGCGTGGTCGCGAGCATGGTGCCGCCGACGCAATAGCCGGCGGTGTGCACCTTCATCTCGCCGGTGACCCTCTCGATCACGTCCATCGCCGTGAGCGGGCCTTCCTTCATGTAGTCTTCCCAGCTCTTGTTGCCGAGCCGCTTGTCGGGATTGACCCATGAGATCACGAACACGGTGATGCCCTGGTCGACGCACCACTTGATGTAGGATTTCTCCGGCTTGAGATCGAGGATGTAGAACTTGTTGATCCAGGGCGGCACGATCAGGAGCGGAGTGCGCAGCACCGTCTCCGTGGACGGCGAATACTGGATCAGCTGCATCATCTCGTTCTGGTAAATCACCTTGCCCGGCGTCGTCGCCATGTTGACGCCGACGACGAGGTTGTCCGGGTTGGACTGGCGGATCTTCAGCATGCCCTTTCCGGCTGCGATATCCTCGGCCAGCATCTTCAGGCCGCGGGCGAGGTTCTCGCCGCTGCTGGCCACCGTTTCGCGCAGCACCTCCGGATTGGTCAGCACGAAGTTGGACGGCGAGATCGCGTTGATGACCTGCTGGACGTAGAACTCCGCCTTGCGGCGGGTCTGCGGATCGAGCCCTTCGGCGTCGCGCACCAGCTCCTGCGCCCATCTGGTCGTGAGCAGATAGAGCTGCATGACGAAATCGAAGAACTGGTTCGACTTCCATTCCGGGTCGGCAAAGCGCTTGTCGCGCGGCGAGGGCGCGATCGCGGGCGCTGCGTCCTGGCCGGCCATGCGGCGCACCGCCGAGCCCCAGAGGTCGAGATAGTCCTTGGCGAGCTTGGTCTGCAGATCGGAGGAGCGGGACGTATCCGACAGCCAGTATTCGGCGACCGAGGTGAAGGTCTTGACGACCTCGGCGAGCTCGGCCGGCGGGCGATCCTGCACCTCGCCGCTCTCGCGCGGCTTGAGGTAGGCGGCCAGCGCCTTGCCGCCGCTCTCCATCGCCCGCGCGACATTCATCGCGAAGGCTTCCGCATCGAACTTCGTCTCGGGTTTGGGCGTATCGGTCGTGGCCATGCTCATGAGCAGAACAGTAACGGTTCATTCCGTATTCGTCACCGCGAAGCTCGCATGTTTGACGTTAAACACTCTCGAAGATGTGTTGCACTGCGACAAATCTTCTTGGTTCCGTCACATTCGGGCCGCACCGCTCGGCTTGGTGGGCAACGGCTGTTTTCTCGCTCGCACCATTTGGGCAGCAATGGTTTGAGCTTGGGCGCGGTCTTGGGTAAGGTTGCCCGGGGCCGTGCTTTGGGACGAGTAGGGGATTTCCCAAGTGTTGGCGTTGTGGGACCTGCAAAAGACGCTGCCGATCCGCGGCGCGCTGCTGATCGCGGCGCTCGCCGTTGGCGGCTGCTCGAGCCAGCTCGCCGATATGACCCCCGCGGACGCGCAGGCCCATCCCAGGGAGCCCGGCACCTATCTGCCGGTGCACGACCTGCCGCCGGATCGCGATCAAGCGGTCATCCCGCCGGAGCAGCGCGCCAAGATCGAGGCTGAGCTCGCCGCCGCGCGCGATCGCCAGGCCGTCGCCGGCAAGGATGCGAAATGAGCCGCTCCAAGGTAATCGCTGGCGCCCCCGCCTTGCCGTGCTAAAAGACCACGTTCAGCCGAGAGTCAGGGCGAACGACTTCAGTCTTCGTCGTCGATGATTGCTCTAAGCATTTGATTTTGAGTAATTTTCACGACGAAAATGGACGCCTTTCCGAAGCGCCGTCCTGGCCTGTCGATTCTGTCCTGACCGGTTGCCCCGGAGCCCAGAGAGCCATGGAAGAATTTTACCGCATCCGCCGCCTTCCGCCTTACGTGTTCGAGCAGGTCAATCGGGCCAAGGCGGCCGCGCGGAATGCCGGCGCCGATATCATCGACCTCGGCATGGGCAACCCGGATCTGCCGGCCCCGGCGCATGTGCTTGAGAAGCTGAAGGAGACGCTGGGCAAGCCGCGCACCGATCGCTACTCGGCGTCCCGCGGCATCCCCGGACTGCGCCGGGCCCAGGCCGGCTACTACGCCCGCCGCTTCGGCGTGAAGCTCAACCCCGACACCCAGATCGTCGCGACGCTGGGCTCGAAGGAAGGCTTTGCCAACGTGGCGCAGGCGATCACCGCGCCCGGTGACGTCATCCTCTGTCCGAACCCGAGCTACCCGATTCACGCCTTCGGCTTTTTGATGGCGGGCGGCGTGATCCGCTCGGTGCCGTCGGAGCCGACGCCGCAGTTCTTCGAGGCGGTGGAGCGGGCGATCGTGCATTCGATCCCCAAGCCGCTGGCGCTCGTCGTCTGCTATCCCTCGAACCCGACCGCCTATGTCGCGAGCCTGGATTTCTACAAGGACCTCGTCGCGTTCGCGAAGAAGCACGAGATCCTGATCCTGTCCGATCTCGCTTATGCCGAGGTCTATTTCGACGAGAACAATCCGCCGCCCTCGGTGCTCCAGGTGCCCGGCGCGATGGACGTCTCCGTCGAGTTCACCTCGATGTCGAAGACCTATTCGATGGCCGGCTGGCGCATGGGCTTTGCGGTCGGCAACGAGCGCGTGATCGCAGCGCTCGCCCGCGTCAAATCCTATCTCGATTACGGCGCCTTCACGCCGGTGCAGGTCGCGGCGACCGCCGCACTGAACGGTCCCGACGATTGCATCAAGGAGATGCGCGACACCTACCGCAAGCGCCGCGATGCGCTGGTGGAATCGTTCGGCCGCGCCGGCTGGGAGATCCCGCCGCCGGAGGCCTCGATGTTCGCCTGGGTGCCGCTGCCCGAAGCCTTCCGCAGCGTCGGCAGCATGCAATTCGCGACCCTGATGGTGGAGAAATCCGGCGTTGCGGTCTCGCCCGGCGTCGGCTTCGGCGAGCATGGTGAAGGATATGTCCGCATCGCCATGGTGGAAAACGAGCAACGGATCAGGCAGGCCGCGCGCGGCGTGCGACGCTTCCTTGAAAGCGGCATCGAAACGTTGCACAACGTCGTTCCGCTCGCCAATCGGCGTTAAGTTCTCTTCGGCAGGTTTTCTAAGTCATCATGGTTGCACCCCTGAAAGTGGGCATAGCGGGGCTCGGCACCGTGGGCGCCGAAGTTGTCCGTTTGATTGAAACGCAGGCCCGCGTGCTCGCAGGCCGCAGCGGCCGCGGTATCCGCGTCGTCGCCGTCACCGCGCGCTCGAAGGCGAAGAAGCGCGGCATCGACCTGCGCGGCGTCGAATGGGTCAAGGATCCGTTGGCGCTGGCCACGCATCCGGGCATCGATTGCTTCGTCGAGCTGATGGGCGGCGCCGGCGATCCCGCGCTGTCGGCGGTCGAGGCCGCGCTCAGCGCCGGCAAGTCAGTGGTCACGGCAAACAAGGCGCTGCTCGCGAAGCACGGTTTGAAACTGGCAAAGGCCGCTGAAAAGCACAGCGGTGCGCTGAATTACGAGGCAGCCGTCGGCGCCGCGATCCCCGTCATCAAGACGTTGCGCGAGGGTCTTGCCGGAACCGGCATCAACCGCGTCTATGGCATCCTCAACGGCACCTGCAATTACATCCTGACCCGGATGGAGCAGGAAGGCCTGTCCTTCGCCGAATGCCTCGCGGATGCGCAGCGGCTCGGTTATGCCGAGGCCAACCCGTCCTTCGACGTCGACGGCCATGACACCGCGCAAAAACTCGCCATTCTCGCCAGCCTCGCTTTCGGCACGAAAGTTGCTCAAAGCGCGGTGTATGTCGAAGGCATCTCCTCCATCGCGCCGGAAGATCTGCGCGCGGCGGCCGATCTCGGCTACCGCGTCAAGCTGCTCGGCGTTGCGGTGCGCACCGCCAAGGGCATCGAGCAGCGCGTGCATCCGACCATGGTTCCGAAATCCTCCTCGATCGCGCAGGTGATGGGCGTCACCAATGCGGTCACAATCGACGGCGAGGGCATTCCGCCGATCACGCTGGTCGGCCCCGGCGCCGGCGGTGCCGCGACGGCATCCGCCGTCGTCGCCGATATCGCCGATGTCGCGCGCGGAATCCGCGCCAATCCGTTCGGCCGGCCCATTTCTCATTTGCGCGACACCAAGAAGGCGCCGATGGAGCGGCACGAGGGCGGCTATTACATCCGCCTTCTGGCGCGCGATTTCCCCGGCACCGCGGCTGCGATCGCGACGCGGCTGGCAGAGCAGAAGATTTCGATCGAGTCGATCGTGCAGCGTCATCCCAATGGCGGCGCTGCGCCAGCCGACGGCAAGGCGGTTCCTGTGCCCGTCATCCTGATCACCTACGCGACGCATGAGGACGCGGTGCGCCGCGCGCTCGCCGCCGTGCAGAAGGACAAGGTGATCAGCGGACGGCCGCAGGTGATCCGGATCGAGAAGAACTGAGCATGTCCCGGATCCGAAGGACCGCGCCAGCACATAGTGCGAAGCGGTTTTCCGGAAAGGTCATGCTGAAACAATGAGGCGGTTTGAACGAACGAACCGTGGGCGTTGAGAGTTGATGCGGGCAGAGACTTCTGTCCAAAACCGTTTCGAAGGAGTGAGCCGATGTCGACCCATATTTCAGTCCCCCCGCACGCGTTGCTCGAGCGCATCCTCACGCTGGAGATCGTGCGGGTGACGGAGCGGGCGGCGGTGTCGTCGGCGCGGCTGCGCGGGCACGGCAACGAGAAAGCGGCCGACCAGGCTGCGGTGGATGCGATGCGCCGCGAGCTCAACAAGCTCCCGATCGAGGGCACCATCGTGATCGGCGAGGGCGAGCGCGACGAGGCGCCGATGCTCTTCATCGGCGAGAAGGTCGGCCTGAACGCCGGCCCGCAGGTCGACATCGCGGTCGATCCGCTCGAAGGCACCACGCTGTGCGCCAAGAACATGCCGGGCTCGATTGCCACCATGGCGATGGCCGACGGCGGTACGCTGCTGCACGCCCCCGACGTCTACATGCAGAAGCTCGCGATCGGGCCGGGCTACAACAAGGGCGTCGTCGATCTCGATGCAACGCCGGCCGACAACGTCCGCCGTCTCGCCAAGGCCAAGGGTGTCCAGCCCGACGGCATCACGGTTCTGGTGCTCGATCGTCCGCGCCATGCCAGCATCATCGAGAGCGTGCGCTCGACCGGCGCCGCCGTGCGCCTGATCACCGACGGCGACGTGGCCGGCGTGATCCATTGCGCCGACCCCGATAACACCGGCGTCGACATGTATCTCGGCACCGGCGGCGCGCCGGAAGGCGTGCTCGCGGCCGTGGCGCTGCGCTGCATCGGCGGCCAGATGCAGTGCCGTCTCATCCTCGATTCCGACGAGAAGCGTGAACGCGCCGCCAAGATGGGCGTCAACGATCCCAAGATGATCTACGGCATCGAGGACATGGCGCGCGGCGACTGCCTGTTCGCCGCCACCGGCGTCACCACGGGCTCGCTGCTCTCGGGCGTCAAGTTCCGCAAGGACGGCGTGATCGAGACCGAGACGGTGGTGATGCGCTCCGTCACCGGCACGGTGCGCTACATCAAGGCCGAGCATCGCGAGCTTGCGAAGTTCCATCTGGATTGAGTAGGGCATAACAACTGCCCGTCATTCCGGGGCGACGCAAAGCGTCGAGCCCGGAATCCATAACCACGATCGGGAGTATGGATTCCGGGCATGCGCCTAACGGCGCATCCCGGAATGACAACAAGAACAATCACGGGAAGCGCCATGTCCGAACTCTCCGCCGTCAAAGCCCTTGTCTTCGACGTCTTCGGCACGGTTGTGGACTGGCGCACCAGCCTCATCACCGACTTCATGTGGTGGAGCAGGCAGCGCGGCATCAGCGCCGACTGGACGGCACTCGTCGACGGCTGGCGCGGCATGTACATGGCCTCGATGGACGATGTGCGCAAACATCCCGAGCGCGGCTATGTCATGCTGGATGATCTGCACCGCCGCTCGCTGGAGAAGCTGGTCGCGCAGTTCGCGATCAAGGGCCTCACTGACGCCGATCTCGATTATCTCACCAAGGGCTGGCATCGCCTCAATCCCTGGCCAGACAGCGTCGCGGGCCTCACCCGGCTGAAGTCGAAATTCGTGATCTCGCCGCTATCGAACGGCAATGTCGCGCTGCTCACCAACATGGCGAAGTTTGCCGGCCTGCCGTGGGATCTCGTCATGTCGGCCGAGCTGTTCGAACACTACAAGCCCGATCCGGAAACCTATCTGGGCGCAGCAAAGCTGCTCTGCCTCAAGCCGGAGGAGGTGATGATGGTCGCCGCCCACAACGGCGATCTCGCGGCCGCGCAGAAGAACGGCCTGAAGACCGCGTTCGTCGCACGGCCGACGGAGTACGGTCCGCTCCAGAAGGTCGATTTCGAAGCCACCGGCAATTGGGACATCGTCGCCAGGGACTTTGGCGGGATCGCCGATAGGCTCGGCTGCTGACCTTCTTTCAAGCCGAGCGAGGCGGCTCACCGGCCCGTTCGTCGGCCGCACAGAAGGTTGCAATGGCAAGATCGATCCGCCGGTCCAGCGCGCGGCGATTGAGCTTGAATGCGGTGTCCGTCAGCAGCCTGAAATGATCGTGGCTGAACACCATGCCGAACAGCATTTCGGCAATGAGGCGGAGCGGCACGCTCTCAAAACGGGGCTCCAGGCGAACGGCCTTTAGCAGCTCGACGATGTGCTCCGTGCCGGATTCGATGATGACCTCGGCAAACATGCGCCCAAGTGCAGGCGAGGCCTGGCGTTCCCCGATGATCAGGCGCTGCAGCGCGATCTCGCCCGGCGACAACGCCACGTCTGCCGCCTCGCGCAGCATGTTTCGAAGTCGGATCACTGGTGATCCTTCCGAAGGGGTGTCTGCGTAATCGGCTTCCGGCAAGCTGCGCAGCAGCATGGCGCGGAACAGCTCGGTCTTGCTCTCGAACAATTTGTAGAGCGTCTTCTTCGACATCCCGGCGGCACCGGCGATGTCGTCCATCGTCGTCGCGGCAAACCCTTTGCTGGTGAAGGTGTCCTTCGCCGCCGCCAGCAATTGCGTCATGCGAGCGTCGGGGGCGGGGCCCACGGTCGGCTTGGTCCGCTCCGACGGCGGAGCAATGCGCCTCTGACTGCTGGCTTCTTTCGCCATGGACGTACCCGCTTGAATTCGAGCTGCTTCACGACTGCTTGAACGCCGTTGTGCAGGCAGCCTAGCACTTGACTTCAGGGAAGGAAACTACCAAGTTTCCAAATGGAAACTGAATAGTTTCCAAATGTTTCCGCGCGATGCCCTTCAGGGGCCGCAACTTACCCATGGATCGTCTCATGCGTCCCCCGATCGTCCGCGCTGTTCCCTTGATTGCCCTGCTGCTTGCCGCTTGCGGGGAGCAGAACCCGCAAGCGGCATTGCAGCAGATGGTGCCAGAGGTCGGCATCATGACCCTGAAACCGCAGGAAGCGAAGATCTCGACGGTGCTGCCGGGCCGCGTCGTCGCCTACCAGGTTTCCGAGGTCCGGCCGCAGGTCACGGGCATTCTGCTCAAGCGCGACTTCGTGGAAGGCGCCGAGGTCAGGGAAGGCGACCTGCTCTATGAGATCGATCCGGTGCAGTACAAGGCGGGCTTGGCCAGCGCCGAGGCCGCGGTGCAGAGGTCGGAGGCAACGCTCGTCAGCGTCAAGCTCAAGGCCGCGCGTAAGACCCAGCTTCTGCAAACCAATGCGGCGAGCCAGCAGGATGTCGATGATGCGGTCGCCGCCTACAAGCAGGGCGAGGCCGACGTGAAGGCGGCGGAGGCCAACCGCGACACGGCTGCGATCTCGCTGGATCGCACCAAGGTCACGGCCTCGATCTCGGGCCGGATCGGCAAGTCGAGCATCACGCCCGGTGCGCTGGTCACCGCCAGCCAGGCGACCGCGATGACGACGATCCAGCAGCTCGACCCTGTCTATGTCGACCTCGATCAGTCGACCTCCGAGATGGAACGCCTGCGCAACCAGATCGCCAGTGGCCGGCTTAAGCGTCCTGCCGAAGGCGTGCAGGTCGAGCTCTTGATGGAGAGCGGCAGGGCTTACGGCCACAAGGGCAAGTACGGCTTCACCGATGCCAGTGTCAACGAGAGCACCGGCTCGGTCTCGTCGCGCGCGGTCTTCGCCAATCCCGAGCGGGCGCTGCTGCCGGGCATGTATGTGCGCGCCCGCGTCGTCGCCGGCGTGGACACGGCCGCGATCCTGGTGCCGCAGCGGGCGGTCTCGCGTAATCCGCTGGGGCAGGCGGTGGCGATGTTCGTCGACAAGGACGGCAAGGTCGAGCAGCGGACGCTGGAACTCGGAGAGGACGTCGGCAGCAACTGGCTGGTGCGCTCCGGCGCCAAGGCGGGCGACCGCCTGGTCGTCGAGGGAACGCAGAAGGCTCGCCCCGGCGCGCCGGTCAAGACCGTCGAGGTCGCGGTCGATCCCGCAACCGGTCTTGCCGTGAATCCGACGCGGCAGGCCGACGCGCGGCCTGCAGCCGCCACAGCCGAGCAGTAACCGTCATGTCCCATTTCTTCATCAAGCGGCCGATCTTCGCCTGGGTCATCGCCATCCTGATCATGCTGGGCGGCGTGCTCGCGATCATGCGGCTGCCGATCGCGCAATATCCGCAGATCGCGCCGACCGTCGTCACGATCACGGCGACCTATCCCGGCGCCAATGCCGAGACCGCGGAGAACTCGGTGACCAAGGTCATCGAGCAGAACATGACCGGTCTCGACTATCTGCAATACATGTCGTCGTCGAGCACCTCGACGGGCCAAGTGCAGATCTCGCTGACCTTCACCAACTGGGCCGATGCCGACATCGCCCAGGTGCAGGTGCAGAACAAGCTGCAGCTTGCAACTCCGCTGCTGCCGCAGGTCGTGCAGCAGCAGGGCATCAAGGTCGTGAAGTCCTCGGCGAGCTTCTTGATGGTGCTGGGTTTCGTCTCCGAGGACGGTCGGCTTGCCGCCAGCGACATCGCCGACTACGTGGCCTCCTCGGTCAACGATCCGATCAGTCGCGTTGCCGGCGTCGGGCAGGTGACGTTGTTCGGCGCCGAATACGCCATGCGCATCTGGCTCGATCCCGACAAGCTGGCCAAATACAATCTGATGCCCAGCGACGTGACCGCGGCGATCCAGACCCAGAACACGCAGGTGACCGCCGGCCAGCTCGGCGGCCT
>NZ_AJQF01000041.1:0-11699 GCF_000261705.1 Bradyrhizobium genomosp. III
ACCATCACCTCGCAGAGCCGCCTGCAGACGGTCGAGCAATTCAAGGACATCATCCTGCGCACGGCCACGACCGGTCAGACGGTCCGTATCGGCGACGTCGCGCGGGTCGAGCTCGGTTCGAAGTCCTATGATTCCGCCGCGCGCTACAACGGCAAGCCGGCCGCGGGCATGGGCATCAGCCTTGCGACCGGCGCCAATGCGGTCGCGACCTCGGAAGCGGTGAAGGCGCGCGTTGCCCAGCTCAGCGCCACCATGCCGGAGGGGCTCCGCGTCGTCTACCCCTACGACACCACGCCCTTCGTCAAGCTGTCGATCGAGAAGGTGATCCACACGCTGTTCGAGGCGATCGCGCTGGTTTTCGTCGTGATGTTCGTGTTCCTGCAGAGCTGGCGCGCCACCATCATTCCGACCATTGCCGTGCCGGTGGTGCTGCTCGGGACCTTCGGCGTGCTCTCGCTCGCCGGCTATTCCATCAATACGCTGACGATGTTCGCGATGGTGCTGGCGATCGGCCTCCTGGTCGACGATGCCATCGTCGTGGTCGAAAACGTCGAGCGCGTGATGGCCGAGGAGCAGCTTAGCCCGCGCGAGGCGACCGAGAAATCCATGCGCGAGATCACCGGGGCCCTGGTCGGGATCGGCGTCGTGCTCTCGGCCGTCTTCATCCCGATGGCGTTCTTCAACGGCTCGGTCGGCATCATCTACCGGCAGTTCGCGCTCACCATCGTCACGGCGATGCTGCTGTCGGTGCTGGTCGCGCTGATCCTGACGCCGGCTTTGTGCGTCACGATCCTGAAGCCGCCGCAACACCATGGCGCGCAGCGCGGCTTCTTCGGCCTGTTCAACCGCGGCTTCGACCGCATGGCCGACGGTTATCAGCGCACCACGGGCGCCGCGATCAGGCGCATCGCCGGGGTGATGATCGCCTTCGCGGCGATCGTCGCCGGCATGGTCTTGCTGTTCCAGCGGCTGCCGAGCTCGTTCCTGCCCGACGAGGACCAGGGCACGATCATGACCCTGATCCAGCTCCCGGTCGGCGCGACGTCGACGCGCACGCTCGACGTGATCAAGCAGGTCGAGCATCAATATCTCGACAACGAGAAGGATGCCGTCGACGGCGTGTTCGCGGTCAGCGGCTTCAGCTTCGCGGGGCAGGGGCAGAATGTCGGCCTCGCCTTCGTCAGCCTGAAGCCGTTCGACGAGCGCAAGAGTCCTGCGGCCTCGGCGCAGGCCGTGGCCGGCCGTGCCATGGGGGCGTTCATGAAAATCCGCGACGCCATGGTGTTCGCGGTGCTGCCGCCGTCGATCCCCGGCTTCGGCAATGCCGGCGGATTCGACGTCTATCTCCAGGACACCGGCGGCAACGGTCACGAGGCGCTGATCCAGGCGCGCAACCAGCTGCTCGGGCAGCTCGCGGCGGACAAGCGCGTGGCGCAGGCCCGGCCGAACGGTCAGGACGATACGCCGCAATTCAACCTCGACGTCGACCAGGCCAAGGCCACCGCGCTCGGCGTCAACCTCAGCGATCTCAACACCACATTGTCGGCGGCCTGGGGCGGGGCCTATGTCAACGACTTCATCGACCGCGGCCGCGTCAAGCAGGTCTATGTGCAGAGCGATGCGCCGTTCCGCATGGATACCAGCGACATCGGCCGCTGGTATGTGCGCAACGCCTCGGGCTCGATGGTGCCGTTCTCGGCGGTCGCTACCGATCGCTGGAGCTTTGGCTCGCCGCGCCTCGAGCGCTACAACGGCGTTGCCGCCGTCGAGTTGCAGGGGCAGGCGGGGCCGGGCATCAGCTCGGGCGTTGCCATGCAGGCGGTGGAGGAGCAGATGGCCAGGCTGCCCAAGGGCTATGGCCACGAATGGACCGGATTGTCGTTCCAGGAACGGCTCACCGGCAGCCAGACGCTGTATCTCTATTCGATCTCGCTGCTGATCGTCTTCCTGAGCCTTGCGGCACTCTACGAGAGCTGGTCCGTCCCATTCGCGGTGATGCTGACGGTGCCGATCGGCGTGCTCGGCGCGCTGCTCGCGGCGACGCTGTTCAGCCAGGCCAACGACGTCTATTTCCAGGTCGGTCTGCTCACGACGATCGGTCTTGCCTCGAAGAACGCGATCCTGATCGTCGAATTCGCGCTGGAGCAGATCGCGGCCGGCCGGAGCCTCGTCGATGCCACCCTGCACGCGTCACGTCAGCGCCTGCGCCCGATCCTGATGACCTCGCTCGCCTTCATCCTCGGCGTGTTGCCGCTGGCGGTGGCGACCGGCGCCGGCTCGGCCAGCCAGAATGCGGTCGGCATCGGCGTCGCCGGCGGCATGATCGCGGCGACCGTGCTCGGCATCTTCTTCGTGCCAGCCCTGTTCGTGCTGGTGAAGCGGATATTCCCCGGTGCCCGGGCGGACGTCGCCACCTCGAATCTTCCTGGGGTCGCGGAGCCCGCGGAATAGGAGCAGTCATGGTCCGGGCGGCGCACGCGCCGCCCGGACCTGACGAGCTACAAGGTCATCTGCATCGGTTCGGGATAATAGTGGAAGCCTTCACCGGCCTTGGCGACATGGCCGTAGCCCGGCCAGGCGAAGTGATAGGACATCACCGGGGTCTTGTTGGCCGCAAGCATCGTCAGCAGTTTGACGCGCGATTCCGCGGCCTGCTTCGGATCGGTGTCGTAGGAGAATTCCATGCGCGGCCGCTCGAGCAGCAGCACGGAATGGTGCGAGAGGTCGCCGAGGAAGGCGAAGGACTTGCCGGCCGACGACACCAAGAAGATGGTGTGGCCGACGGTGTGACCGGGCGCGGAGATCGCCTGCACGCCCGGCAGGAATTCCTGGCCGTCCTTGAAGAACACGATCCGGTCACGGACCGGCAGCAGGTTCTTGCGGGCGTGAACGACGAAGTCCTTGGCCGGACTGCCGAGCTTGCCTTCGTCGGTCCAGAAGTCGAAATCGGTCTGCGAGATGTAGATCTGCGCGTTCGGAAACAGCGGCTTGCCGCCTTCGTCGACGATGCCTCCGATATGGTCGATATGGGCATGCGAGCACACGACGGCATCGATGTCCCCCGGCTTGATGCCGGCCTCGGTCATGCTCTTCTGTTGCCGGCCGGTGCTGGCGCCGAACATCTTCGATGAGCCCATGCCGGTATCGAACAGGATGAGCTTGTCGCCGGTGTTCACGATCGGCGAGTTCTGTTCGAGCACGACGTTGTCCGGCGACAGGAAATTGTCCGCCAGCATCTTCTTCACCTCTTCCTTGGGAACGCCGGTGAAGGTTCCGGAGGGATCGCCGAGCGGCAGCGGCCCGTCGGACACGACGGTGACCTCGGCATCGCCGAGAACGAAGCGGTGCCAGTAGGGCGTCTGGGTGCCGAGCTTGGGAGCCCGCGCCATCGCGCTGGTGCCGAGCATGGCGCTGGCACCAAGGCCAGCTCCGAGCGCGAGTAGGGATCGACGGGAGACATCGATTGTCATGCGTTTCCTCCGCTTTTGTCTTTTGTTTTGCGCGATTGTTCGCGCGTTGGGACCGGCCTGATCGGGCCACGCGGCCGCAGGTCGGCAGAGAAGTATGCTGCTCCGGCCGCGACAAGCTAGCAAGTGGAATTAGTGCGCAGATTCACGCGGAGCGAGAACGAGCTGCCGGGCGGGAAGGCCACGTGTGACGCACTCACTGGCCAGGACAACGCGAATTGCGCCTTACGCAATTTTCAGCGTGAGATCGTTCCCTTCCGTCTCGGCAAAACCCGCCTGGAAGACCTCTTCGCGCTTGTGGCGGAGATGCGCGCGCAAAATGTGGGAGAGGCCGAGGCCGTCGCGGCGCTGGAGCGCGTTCAGGATGGCGTCATGCTCCTTCACGGCGAGCGCCCAGCGCTGCGGCGTCATCGGCGTGACGTAGCGCGCGCGCCGGATGCGCGCTGTCACTGATGTGTAGAGCCCCGCGAGCACGGGATTTCCGGCTGCGGTGACGATGGCCTCGTGGATGGCGCGATTGCCGCGGTAGTACTGGATCAGATCGCCGTCGCGATAATGCAGCACCATGGCCGCATGCGCGGCGGCGATCTCGTCGATCTCGGCGTCCGTGATGCGTTCGCAGGCGAGCTCGCCGGCGAGGGCCTCCAGGCCCTGGCAGACCTCGAACAGGTCGCGCATGTCCTTGTCGGTCAGCTTTGCCGCGCGCGAGCCGCGATGCGGCAGCAACTGCACGAGGCCTTCGGCGGCCAGCACCTTGAGTGCCTCGCGCAGCGGCGTGCGCGAGATCTCGAGCCGTTCACATAGCTCGCGTTCGGGAATCCGCGCGCCAGGCGGAATTTCGCCATCGAGCAGGATGGCCCGGATACGGCCGACGACGTCCTCGTGAAGCATGGGGGGACTAGCACTCCAATTTGAATGCAAAACTGGGGTATTCGATCGATATTTCGAAGTTCCAGCTTGCTAATCGCAGATTTTGCATTCAAAAATGTAAAAAACAAGAGGATATGAGGAAATGGACCGGGCGGTAGGGGCAGACGACCTCGTTTTTGAATGCAACGACGGCATCGGGCGGATCACCTTCAACCGCCCCCAGGCCCGCAACGCCTTCACTTTCGCCATGTACGAGCGGCTCGCCGCGATCTGCGAAGAGGCCAACAGCGATCATGCGATCAAGGTGCTGGTGCTGCGCGGGGCCGGCGACAAGGCGTTCGCCGCGGGCACCGACATCAACCAGTTCCGCGAGTTCAAGTCGCCGCAGGATGCGATCGACTACGAGAACCGTATCGATCGCGTCCTGACCACGCTCGAACAGTGCCGGGTGCCGACCATCGCGGCGATCAACGGGTTCTGCACCGGCGGGGGCGCCGGCATCGCCGCGGCCTGCGACCTGCGCATCGGCACACGCAGTGCCCAGATTGGATTCCCCATCGCCCGGACGCTCGGCAATTGCCTGTCGATGTCCAATGTCGGCCGTCTCACCGCACTCATCGGTGCCGCGCGCGTCAAGGACCTGATCTTCACCGCACGTCTTGTCGATGCCACGGAGGCGGCGAGCGTCGGACTGCTCGGCGAGATCGTCGAGGATCTGGCTGCGCTGGACCGGCGCGCCGACGAAGTGGCCCGGCTCGTCGCCAGTCATGCGCCGCTGACGCTGAATGCGACCAAGCAGGCGGTCGGCCGGCTGCAACAGCGGCTGACGGGAGACGAAGGCGAGGATCTCATCCTGATGTGCTACACGAGCCAGGATTTTCGCGAAGGGCTCGATGCTTTCCTCAACAAGCGCGCGCCGCAATGGCGCGGCCAATAGGACGCCCCGATGCAAAGCGATCGATCGCAATCCAACTCTCGCCGTTCGGGACCGCTGGCCGGCCTCAGGGTCGTCGACCTCACCCATGTCATGGCCGGGCCGACCTGCACCCTGATGCTCGCCGACATGGGCGCCGACGTCATCAAGATCGAGAAATCGCCGAACGGCGACGACACCCGCCATTCGGTACCGCCGAAGATCGGCGAGGAGGCGGCCTCCTTCCTGATGATGAACCGCAACAAGCGCGGCATCGTGCTGGATCTGAAGACCGAAGGCGGCAAGCAGGTGCTGCGGCGGCTGATCGCTGATGCCGACGTGCTGGTCGAGAACTTTGCGCCGGGCGCGATGGAGCGCCTCGGCTTCGGCTACGAGGCGATGCACGAGCAATTCCCGGCGCTGATCTACTGCTCGCTGTCGGGCTTCGGCCGCACCGGTCCCTATAAGCATCGCCGCGGTTTCGATCTCGTCGCGCAGGCCATGAGCGGCATCATGAGCTTCACCGGCGAACGGCCGGATGGTCCGCCCGTCAAATGCGGCCCGCCGCTGTCCGACATCACCGCCGGCCTGCTCGCAAGCATGGGCATTTTGGCTGCCTATACCCATCGCCTGAAGACGGGCGAGGGGCAGTGGGTCGAGACCTCGCTCTATGAGGCCGCACTGGTGCAGACCTATTGGCAGTCGACAATTGCGCTCGCCGCGGGCACCGCGCCGCGCGCGATGGGCTCGGCGCATCCGCTCAACGCGCCGTATCAGGCTTTTGAGGCCTCGGACGGCTGGCTCGTGGTCGGCGGCGCCAACAAGAAACATTGGCTCCTGATGCTGGAAGCGCTCGGCGCGAGCGAGCTCGCCGCCGATCCGCGCTTCGTCAACGGTTCCGATCGCATGGCGAACCTGAAGGAGCTCGAAGCCGTCCTGAGCGAGCGTTTCCGCACGAAGTCGCGGGCGCATTGGCTCGCGGCGCTGGACGAGAAGGGCGTGCCGTGCGGCCCAGTTCACGACATGCTGGAAGCGCTCAGCGATCCCCAGACGCTGGCGCGCGAGATGGTCGTCGAGGTCGAGCATTCCACGCTCGGCCCGGTGAAGACGATCGGTCTGCCCGTCAAGTTTTCGGAGACCCCAGGCAAAGTCCTCTCGGGCGCGCCGGTCTATGGTGAGCATACGAGCGAGGTGCTGGCCGAGTACGGGTTCGACCAGAAGCAAATCGAAGCGCTCGAAAAAGAAGGCGCAATCGTCTTAGGCGCAGGAAGACGCGAGGAACGCGTCGCCTGACCGGGCGTCGATACGACAACGATAAAAGGTAAAATCCGCTGGAGGAAATCATGGGTCGGACGTCGATATTCTTGCTCTCCGCAGCCGCGACGATGCTCGCCGGCACGATGCCGGCGCTCAGCGCCTGGCAACCGCAAAAGCCGATCGAGTTCGTGGCCACCGCCGGACCGGGCGGCGGGACCGACAATCTCGCCCGCGCGGTGCAGAACATCATCACCAAGCACAAGCTGACGGAGCAGCCGATCGTCGTCGTCAACAAGGGCGGCGGCAGCGGCGCGGAAGGCTATGTCTATGGCAAGGCCTCCGCCGGCGATCCCTACAAGGTGATTTTCGGCACCTCGAACGCCTGGCAGCAGCCGCTCGTCTCCAAGGTCGCCTTCAACTACACCGATCTCACCCCCGTAGCGGCGATGGCGCAGGACGAGTTTTTGCTCTGGGTCAAGCAGGACGCGCCTTACAAAACGGCGGGTGACTATCTGAAGGCGGCCGGATCGGGCGAGTTCAAGATGGGCGGCGCCCAGTCGAAGGACACCGACGAGGTGCTGACGCGCATGATCGAGAAGGCCGGCAAGGTCAAGCTGACCTATATCCCCTTCAAGAGCGGCGCCGAGACCGCCGTGCAGCTCGCCGGCGGGCATCTCGATTCTCACGTCAACAATCCCAGCGAAAGCCTCGGGCAATGGCGCGGCGGCACGCAGCGGCCGCTCTGCGTTTTCAGCCCGAAGCGGCTGCCGCAGGGCGCCAAGGTCACCGCGACCGAAGGCTGGGGCGATGTTCCGACCTGCGTCGAGCAAGGGCTCGACATCAAGCAATATGAGCAGCCGCGCACCGTGTGGCTGCCCGGCAAGGTCACGCCGGACCAGGCCGCGTTCTATGTCGACCTCATGAAGAAGGTGCAGGCGACGCCGGAGTGGAAGGACTACATCGAGAAGACGTCCCAGGTCGACACCTTCCTGACGGGTGCCGAGTTCGACAAGTTCATCAAGGAGGATCTCGAGCACGTCAAGCAGGTGGCGGGCGAGCAGGGCTGGCTCGTCAAGTGAGGCGGGGCGCATGCAGCGGGGGTGACGATGTGGGCAGGGCTTCCCGCAGCATGTCGACCATCATGCCAAATCCGCCGCTGTCGTCCCTGCCTAGCGCGCAATTGCGCGCGGAGGCGCAGGGACACATACCGCGTGATCTGTCGAGAAGTGTCGGTCGCTGTACCGACGTGACCTTGAGTCTTCGTCAAATTCCTCCCTGGGGTTATGGGTCCCTGCGTTCGCAGGGACGACACCGAGCGCCGGGGAAGGATGCGTGGCTACAGCGGGCAATTGCCCGACCTCTGAGCGGAGCCCCCCATGATCTCGCGCCGCGCGCTTGAACTTGCGACCGCCGTCCTCACCGGCGGCTTCGGTGTCGCCGTCGTCGTCTCCAGCTTCGACAACGGCATCGGCTGGTCGAGCGCGGGCGTCGATGCCGGCACGTTTCCGTTCCTGACCGGCATCGTCATCGTGCTCGGCAGCCTCTACAACCTGGTGCGGGGCGTGTTGCCGGTTGCGTCCCTGGCAAACGTTCCCATCGCGATCACGTCGATCGAGCTGCGCCGGCTTGCCGGCCTGTTCGTGCCGGCCGCGATCTTCGTGGCCGCGATCCCGCTCGCCGGGATGTACGTCGCCTCGGCGCTCTATGTCTTCGCGGTGCTGGCGATCCCCAGACATCAATCGGTGCCGCGCGCGCTGGGGATGGCGGCGGCGACGGCGCTCGCGCTCTACGTCGTGTTCGAGCGCATGTTCCAGGTGAGCTTGCCGCACGGCGCGCTCGCAGCCGCCTTCGGGTTCTGACGGAGGGCCGATGGACAATCTCGGGGAACTCCTCCATGGCTTCAGCATCGCGGTCACCGTGCCGCATCTGGTGCTGATGGTCGTCGGCGTGCTGCTCGGCATTCTCGTCGGCGTGCTGCCGGGGCTGGGTGCGCCGAACGGGGTGTCGCTGCTCCTGCCGCTGACCTTCGGCATGCAGCCGGTGTCGGCGATCATTTTGCTCTCCAGCATGTATTGGGGGGCGCTATTCGGCGGCTCGGTCACCTCGATCCTGTTCAACATTCCCGGCGAGCCGTCGTCGGTTGCGACCACCTTCGACGGCTATCCGATGGCGCGTGACGGAAGGCCGACCACGGCGCTCGCCACCGCCTTCGGCTCGGCCGCGTTCGGCGCGCTGATCGGCGTCATCCTGATCACCTTCCTCGCGTCCTGGGTGGCGCAGGTCGCGCTCGCCTTCGGGCCGGCGGAATACTTTGCCGTCTATTTCCTGGCCTTTGCCAGCTTCGTCGGCATGGGCGGCGCCGCGCCGATCAAGACCCTCGTGGCGCTGGCGATCGGCTTTGCGATCGCCGCGATCGGCATCGACACCGTCTCCGGCAGCGTCCGCCTCACCATGGGCGTCGACGAGCTCGTCAAGGGCGTGAGCTTCGTCGTCGCGGTGATGGGCCTGTTCGGCATCGGCGAACTGCTGGTTGCGGTCGAAGAGGAATTCCACGCCCGCGCGGTGTCCTCGAAGATCGACTGGCGCGAGGTGCTCCGCGCGGTCGGCCGCCTGCCGCGGCATGGCGTTGCCTTGCTGCGCAGCGCCGCAATCGGCTGCTGGATGGGGATCACCCCGGGCGGGCCGACCGCGGCGTCCTTCATGAGCTATGGCATCGCCCGCCGCTTCTCGCGCCGCGGCCGCTATTTCGGCACCGGAGAGGTCGAAGGCATCATCTCGCCGGAGACGGCTGACCATGCAGCCGGCACTAGCGCGCTGCTGCCGATGCTTTCGCTCGGCATTCCCGGCTCGGCGACCGCGGCCGTCATGATGGGCGGGCTGATGATCTGGGGCCTCAATCCCGGGCCGAT
This sequence comes from Bradyrhizobium genomosp. III, assembly GCF_000261705.1. Taxonomy (NCBI): domain Bacteria; kingdom Pseudomonadati; phylum Pseudomonadota; class Alphaproteobacteria; order Hyphomicrobiales; family Nitrobacteraceae; genus Bradyrhizobium; species Bradyrhizobium genomosp. III. Next base: position 9,417 of record NZ_AJQF01000041.1, read on the forward strand.
GCTCTTCGTCGACCAGAAGGACTTTGTCTGGGGCCTGATCGCCTCGATGTATGTCGGCAACATCGTCGCCGTCGCCTTGGTGCTGCTGACCGTACCGGTGTTTGCCGCCTTGATGCGGATTCCCTTCGTGGTCATCGCCCCGCTGATCGTCATCATCTGCGTCGTCGGCGCCTATTCGGTGTCGAACTCCTATCTCGACGTCGTCATGATGCTGGGCTTCGGAATCGTCGGCTATCTCTTCAAGAAGCTGTTCTATCCCTTGGCCCCGCTGGTGCTCGCGATCGTCATCGGCGACAAGGCCGAGGATGCGTTCCGGCAGTCGATGCTGATGTCGAAGGGATCGCTCGGGATCTTCGTTGCGAACAAGCTGGTGACATGCCTGATCATGGCCGGCATCGCGCTGCTGCTGCTTCCGCTCGCGTTGCAGCTCGCGCGTCTCTGGCGCAAGCCCGCCCCCGCGACCGAAACGACCGCCCAGGAGAAGGTGATCATATGACCGCAAAGCCGCTGATTGCATTGGCAATGGGAGATCCCGCCGGCATCAGCCCGGAGCTGACGGCCAAGCTGGTGGCGCAGGATGACATCCGCGCGGGCTGCCGGCTCGTCGTGATCGGTGACCGCCGCATCTTCGAGGAGGGCGCGCGCATTGCCGGCGTCAGGCCGGCGCTGAAGATGGTCGAGCAAGGGGCCGATCTTCGCGCGGCGGAGGGCGAGGCGCTGTTCGTCGATCTCGGCCATCTCGATCCCAAGGAGGTCGAGCCGAAGACCGCGACCCTTGCCGGCGGAAAATTTGCGCTGACGAACTACAAGCACGCGCTCGAGCTCGGCCGCGACGGCCGCGTCGAGGCGGTCTGCTTCACCCCCTTCAACAAGCAGGCGATGCGGCTTGCCCGCGCCGAGTACGACGACGAGATCGCGTTTTCGGCCGAAGTGGTCGGCCTCAAGACCGCGGCGAGCGAGTTCAACGTGCTGGACCGGCTGTGGAACGCGCGAGTCACCTCCCATATTCCGCTGAGGGACGTTGCTGCAAAGTTGTCCAGCGAACGCATCCATCGTGCGCTCCAGCTGACCGATGCCTGCATGCGCAACGCCGGTTTCGCGCGGCCGCGCATCGCCGTCGCCGGTCTCAATCCGCACGCGGGCGATGGCGGAAATTTCGGCCGCGAGGAGATCGATATCATTGCGCCCGTGGTCGCGGCCGGCCAGCGCGAGGGCATCGCCGCGGAGGGACCGTTTCCCGCCGACACCGTCTTCCTGCGCGCCAAGGGCGGCGCCTTCGATGCTGTGCTGACGATGTATCACGACCAGGGCCAGATCGCGATGAAGCTGATGGGCTTCGACCGTGGCGTCACCTTGCTCGGCGGCTTTCCATTCCCGATCTGCACGCCAGCGCACGGCACGGCTTACGACATTGCCGGGCAAGGCGTCGCGTCGATCGGAGCCAGCCGGGCCGCGTTGCTGCTCGCCGCGGGGATGGCCGCGCGGCGCGCCGCCTGATTGCACGCACCAGGGAGCAAGCGCTTGCTGCACTCGCCTTGCGGGCAGTATTAGACTTTCGGGAAAAACTGGAAACTTCCGCCGTCGCGACGAGTTGGCGTCCCATGAACATCTTCACGTCGGAGCTGGGAACATGGTCGACGACGGCCCGCTACGAACAGCGGTCGATACCGCATGGTGCGTGTACCGCGCGCGGCATCGCGATGTCGATGCTGCCGACGGCCGTCGCTGCCTGCTCGAGCGCCATCTGCGAGGGAGACGGGAAGCGCGAGAGAGCGACGGCGACGCCCAGGAACTCACGGGTTTCGGGCTTGCCTATCTCGAGCGGCTTTCCGATGACTCATGTTGATGTCGCTTGAGAGACTCCTGTGCCGCCTGGCGCGCGCAAGCGCCAGACCGGCTTGGACGTTGCTCGCGATTTCGAACCTCCTGTCCGCAGCCATCGTGCTGATCGTCCGATCAGCGATATAGCGGCGGGCTATCATGCGTATCGCTCAGCTTGCTCCCCTGGCCGAAAGCGTCCCTCCAAAGCTCTACGGCGGCACCGAGCGGGTAGTCGCCTGGCTGGTCGACGACCTCGTCAAGCTTGGACACCACGTCACGCTATTTGCCAGTGGCGACTCCCGGACGACCGGCAAGCTTCACCCGGTATGGCCACGCGCGCTGCGACTGGGCCGAAAGGGCGCGGATCCCGGGGCGGCCAGCGCGATGCTGCTGGAAGCGATCGCGAAGCGGGCGAGGGAATTCGACGTGATCCACGCGCATGTCGACTGGCTGCCACTGCCG
>NZ_AJQF01000042.1:0-29782 GCF_000261705.1 Bradyrhizobium genomosp. III
GTTCCTCACGACCACGCACGGCCGCCTCGACCTGCCGGGGTTACCGGACGTGATCCGGCAATTCCCCGAGGCAAGCTTCGTGTCGATTTCCGATCACCAGCGCTTGCCGCTTCCCGATGCGAAATGGATTGGAACGATTCAGCACGGATTGCCGTCGGAGCTGTTGCGCCCCTCCTATGAGGACGGATCCTATCTGGCATTTCTTGGTCGTCTGACCGCCGAGAAGGGGCCGGAGGACGCTATCCGGATCGCGCACGCGGCCCGGATGCCTCTCCGCATCGCCGCAAAGATCCCACGCGCCGAGACCGCCTACTTCAGGAAGCACCTCGAGCCCCGGATCGACGGCGAAAAGATCCAGCTCATCGGTGAAGTCGATGACATCAAAAAGCAGGCCTTCCTCAGCGAGGCGGCCGCGCTTTTGTTTCCGATCGACTGGCCGGAACCTTTCGGGCTGGTCATGATCGAGGCGATGGCCTGCGGCACGCCCGTGATCGCCTACCGTTCCGGCTCCGTCCCTGAGGTGATCGAGCACGGTGTGACCGGCTTCATCGTCGAGAACGAGGAGCAGGCGGTCAAGGCCGTCGACGAACTGGGCAAGCTGGATCGAAGGAAGGTGCGTGCCCGCTTCGAGGAACGCTTCACCGCACGCCGAATGGCGCGGCAGTATGAACAACGGTATCGCGAGCTGGTTACCGCTGCAGCCCCAGGGTTCAACATGCAACCGCAGGAAACCTGAAAGGAGGCGGCGATGTCCCTGACGAGAACGGGGCAGATTTGCATCTTACTTGTCTTTGCCCTGGCGGCCCCGCCAGTGTTAGTGTTTGCTGCCGAGATGTCGGCGGATGCCGTCAATTCTGCCCAGCCAACGAAGAAGAGCCTCTCGAATGAGAAGCCGACCCCGGCGGGCGTGCGCTTGCAGGTCCTCCTGGATCGGGCGCACTTCTCGCTAGGCGAGATCGACGGCAAGTTCGGAGAGAATGCCAGGAAAGCGCTGCGGGCCTATGCGGAAGCGCGGCAATTGCCGAGTTCCGATACCCTATCGGACGATGTTTGGAAGGCGCTGCAAGCGGATGACCGGCCGGCGACCGCGACCTACACCATCGCCCAGCAGGACGTGGCGGGTCCTTTCCTGACCAGGCTCCCGTCGAAGATGGAAGACATGAAGGACATCCCGAAGCTCGGCTACACCAGCCCGCGCGAAGCGCTGGCCGAGAAGTTTCACATGAGCGAGCAACTCCTGGAGATGCTCAACCCCGGGCGCCATTTCGACCGGGCGGGCGAGATTATCGTCGTGGTGAACATTGGCAACGATGGCAATGGTGCACCTGCCAAGGCCGACAGGGTCGAGGTCGACAAGGTCAGGCAGACGGTAAAGCTGTTCGATAAATCAAATGTCATGATCGGATTCTATCCCGCGACGGTCGGAAGCGAAGACAAGCCTTCGCCTTCGGGCACGCTCAAAGTCACGGAAATCAGCCGCAATCCGTACTATCGCTATAATCCCGACTATCACTTCAAGGGCGTCCGTTCCCGCACACCCTTCAAGATCAGGCCTGGTCCGAACAATCCGGTCGGCACTGTCTGGATCAACCTGTCGGCTGAAGGCTACGGCATTCACGGCACGCCTTCGCCGGGCAAGATCTCCAAGGCGGAATCTCACGGCTGCGTGCGTCTCACCAATTGGGACGCCGAACGCGTCGCGGCGAGCCTGTCGAAAGGCACGCCAGTCGTTTTCGTCGAGAGTCCCAATTGATGCTGGTGGCAATCGCCAGCCAGCCTGCCGGTCTGGCGCTACTTCGCAAGAGGCGTCGTCAGCTGCTTGTCGGCCGTATCCACCACGAACACGGCCAGCAGCTTGGCAGGCTCGGTATCGCTGGCGTTCGCGCTGATGCCGTGGCGGTCGCCGGGGCTTTCGGAAAAGTTCTCGCCCTTTTGAAAGACCTTGGCCGGGCCGTCATTGACCTGACTGCGGATCGCGCCTTCCAGGACGGTGGCGTAGATGAAGGCGGAGGGCGCGTGGATGTGGGCCGGCGACGAGCCCCCGGGACCATATTCGACCAGCACGCCCTTCATGCTCTTGCCGGGGACATTTGGCAGCGCCTGGTCAAATACGACGGTGACCCTGGTCGATGGTGCTGCCGTCTCGGCCGCATGGACCGTCAAGACAGACGCGGCGTAAACCGCCGTTGCGATCAGCAATCTGCGCATGGGATTTCCTTCATTGCCGTTTCTGTATTGATTGCGGCACTGGCGGCCCCTCAGAGGCGCGCGAGCCATGTTGCGAGCGGCGTCTTCCCGAGCCGAGCCTCGCCGAGCGGGTTCAGCGATGTGTCCTGAATGGAAGCGCCGTAATATTGCGCTTTTGGGTCGCCGACCACCGTACGGCTGTCGCCGGAGGCTTTCTGGCGGCGCGCGACGAACTCATTGAAGGGAGCCTTCTCGGGGCCTGCGATGTCGATGGTGCCATTCAGCGGCCGCCCCGTTGCGATCTCTGCGAGGCAATCGACCACGTCGTCGGCGGCGATCGGTTGAAACAGTGCCGATGGAACGACGATCTTGTCTCCGGCCGCTCCAGCCTCGCCAATGGCGCCGAGGAATTCGAAGAACTGCGTGGCGCGGACGATAGAGTAGGGGACCGCGGAGGCCTTGACGATGGTCTCCTGGGCGAGCTTGGCACGGAAATACGCGATGTCGGGCGAGCGGTCGGTCCCCACGATCGAGAGCGCGACGTGATGCTTGACGGCTGCGGCGGCCTCGGTCGCGGCGAGATTTCGGCTCGAGCGCTCGAAGAACTCGAGCACGGCGGCGGGCTCCCAAGACGGCGCATTGGCCACGTCGACCACGACATCCGCGCCGGCCAGCGCCGCCGCGAGGCCTTCCCCGGTTACGGCGTTCACACCTGATTTCGGCGAGGCCGCTACCGCGTCATGGCCCCGCTGCTTGAGCTTCGCCACGAGCTTGGATCCGATCAATCCGGTTCCGCCGATCACGACGACCTTCATGGCATGTCTCCTTGGCATGTGACGAGCGCGAGATGGTTAGCCAGGGCGGACTCGCTCACGTCGATTAAGGTGATGCGAGGCGACTCTATTCGATCAAGGACGCGGGCCTCTTGCCTGTAACGGGCGCGGCTTGCCGGAAACTGCTTCAGAAGCCGGGGGGCGATGTCACAAAACCGCGAAGGGTCGTTCCCTCATGCCGCAAACACAATCTGCGATGCTCGCAGATTGCCCCTGTTTTGCCCGACGTGTCAAAATGTTTGAGAGAACGAGGAAGCAAGCCCAGCTGAAAACACCAATGAAAGCAGCCCTTTGGCTACTGTGCATGGGGTTGTTTTCGGGTTTTTGAATCGGCCGGCTGTCTCACGTCCCGCAGACGATCACGCCGTACCAGCCGAGCCCGCGATAGGTCTCATAGCCCGGGGTCGCATGGAACGCGACCAGGGCACCCGAGCGGTCATGGTAGAAGCCGGAGCGCTGGCCGTTCAGCGAGATCGAGATGCGCTCGCTGAGGATGCCCTGGCCGTCGGACGCCGCGATGATGCGGAAATTCGAATCGACCAGCAGGACGCGGGCCTTGTCGCTGTCGCCGACGCGCACGCCCTGCACGATGGCGCGAGCCTGCGCCTCCCAGTCGAAGTGGATGGCGAGCACGCCAATCGGGGCGCCGTGGGCCTGACCGCCGGCTCGGACGCTGGCGCAATAGGTCGCCACCTGCGCATTGCCCAGCAGCGGCTGGTTCTCGACGTCGCCGGCGACGTAGTCGTCACCGGAGCGCAAGGTTCGCGCCTCGCGAAACCATTTGGTGTGGGCGACGTTCTGGCCGACCACGCGAAAGCGGTCGGCGCGGCCATTGGCGATGACGTTGCCGTCGAGGTCGCAGAGCCAGAGATCGAGATAGACGGTGTAGGCGCCGAGGATCACGCCCAGGCGCTGCGAGGCGTGGGAAATCGCTGCGGCGGCGGACGGCGAGGCTGCGCAATCGACCACGGCGGAATCGGTCGCCCACCAGCGCACATCGCAGGTGCGCTCATAGAGGTTGCGGTCGATCAGCTCGATGGCGTTGAGCGACAGGTCGACCATCCGCTCGCCGCGCGAGCGCTGGCTCATGCGGTCGATCGAGGCGACGAGATCGCCGGTGCGTTTGGTCAATTGGCTTTCGAGCTCGCGCGCGATGGTCTCGACCTGCTGGCCGACGCCGCGCACCTCCTGCGCCACCACCGCAAAACCCGCGCCCTGCGCGCCGGCGCGCGAGCTCTCGATTAGCGCGTTCAGCGCCAGCATCTTCATCTGGTTGGTGATCTGCTGGATCGACTTGGTCTTGTCGACCGCGATCTGGTTGACCTCCGCGGTGAGGCGGTTGATCAGCGCGGAGATGTCGGAATCATCGTCAGCGGGTTCGGTGGCGATCGGCTTGGCTTTCAGACCCAGCGCAGCAGACATCGGGGATTTCCCTTGGCAATGAGGTCTGATCTGCAATGAACCCGGAACAATCGCTTACAGATCGAATACGATTCTTTTTCGAGGATTCCGCCTAACGCCTGCTTAATTTGCTGTTCCGCCGAATGCCCAAATGATAGTCAGTCGGCGCAGCAAATCGGCAATCCACCGCTTTGTGCGGCGCGGAGATTGCAAATCCCTGAGGATTCCGGGTCAATCGTCCTGCAAGCCGGACCGATACCGTCGGCTCCGGGTTCCTCAAACCAATTGCGACCCATGACGCCGCCTGCAACCGCCTTGCCCGTCGAAGCGCCCCAGGCGTTTCTCGGCGTTGCGCGCTCGCTGACCGACAAGCTCTGGCGCGACCGGCTGGATCCCCGCGGAGCGGCCCAGGCGCTCGCCATGGTGCAGCGGCACCAGCTTCCCGAACTGCTGGCCCGGGTATTGGCCGGCCGCGGCGTCGACATCGACGCAGTCGCCGACTTCCTCGATCCGACCATCCGCAAGCTCCTGCCGGACCCCTTTACCGTGACGGAAATGGAGGCCGCGGCGAAGCGGATCGCGGACGGCGCGGCGAAGGGCGAGAAGGTCGCGATTTTCGGCGATTACGACGTCGACGGCGCGACCTCGGCAGCGCTGCTCGCCTGGCACCTGCGCCATTGCGGGCTCGATCCGCTGATCCACATTCCCGACCGCATTTTCGAAGGCTACGGGCCCAATGTCGAAGCGGTTCGTGGCCTGGCGGCAAAGGGCGCCACGCTGCTCGTCACCGTCGATTGCGGCACCACCAGTATCGAGCCGCTCGCCGAAGCAAGACGGCTCGGCATGTCCGTGGTCGTGATCGACCATCACCAGGCCGGCACCGAGCTGCCGGAGGTTGACGCGCTGGTCAATCCGAACCGGCTCGATGATCTCTCCGGCCTCGGCCATCTCGCCGCTGTAGGTCTCGTGCTGGTGACGCTGGTTGCGGTCAACCGCGAGCTGCGTCAGCGCGGCTTCTGGAGCACGGAGATGCCCGAGCCCGATCTGCTCGGCATGCTGCATCACGTCGCCCTCGGGACGGTTGCCGACGTCGCGCCCCTGATCGGCCTCAACCGCGCTTTCGTCGCCAAGGGGCTGATCGCGATGCGGCGCCGCGACCATGTCGGCCATACCGCGCTGATGGATGTGGCGCGGCTCAACGGGCCGCCGGAGGCCTGGCATCTCGGCTTCATGCTGGGGCCTCGCATCAATGCCGGCGGTCGCATCGGCCGCGCCGATCTCGGTGTGCGGCTATTGCTGGAAGGCGACAGCGTCGAGGCCGCGCGGATCGCCGCCGAGCTCGACCGCCTCAACAGCGAGCGCCGCGTTATCGAGCAGGCGGCCGAAGCGCAAGCCGAAGCCGAGGCGCTGGCCTCGATCGGGCTCGAGGACAAGCTCAGCGTCATCGTCACGGCGTCCGAAGGCTGGCACCCCGGCGTCGTCGGCCTCGTGGCCTCCCGGCTGAAGGAAAAGTTCTCGCGGCCCGCTTTCGCCATTGCTCTGGAGCCAGGCGGCATCGGCACCGGCTCGGGCCGCTCGATCGCGGGCGTCGATATCGGCAAAGCCGTGCGGCAGGCGGTCACTGACGGAATTCTGCTCAAGGGCGGCGGCCACGCGATGGCCGCGGGCGTGACATTGCGGAAAGAGAAGCTCGCCGAATTCCGCGCCTATCTCGAGAACGCGCTGGCGCAGGACGTCGCGGAGGCGCGCCACGTCAACGAGCTCTATATCGATGGCGCGGTCTCCGCGCGCGCGGTGACGACTGAGCTTGCGGCGACGTTGAACCGTGCCGGTCCGTTCGGCAGCGGCAATCCGGAAGCCGTGCTGGCGCTGCCGGCACACCAGCTCGTTTTTGCCGACGAGGTCGGGCAGGCGCATCTGCGTCTGCGCTTCAAGTCGGGCGATGGCGCCATCGTCAACGGCATCGCGTTCCGCTCGATCGGCCAGAAGCTCGGCAACGCGCTGCTCGCCAACCGCGGCCAGCAACTGCATGTCGCCGGTTCGCTTTCGGTCGACCGGTACCAAGGCGTCGAGCGGGTGCAGTTCCGCGTCATCGACGTCGCGCTACCGGACCAGGGGCCATCCGTGATTAGATGACGCAAGATCTGATGCGACAAACGCGGAACGCGTTTGCGCAGAGATCATGCGTAAAAGATAACGGCCTCAAACAACAAAAAAGGGAGTGAACATGGCAGGGCAGGTTGAGGGCAAGGTCGCGCTGGTGACCGGCGGCGCCTCGGGTATCGGCGAGGCCATCGTCGAGCTGTTCGCGCGCGAGGGCGCGACTGTTGTCATCACCGACATCGATGAGCTGCGCGGGCCCGAGCTCGCCAAGCGCGTGACGAAAGCCGGCGGCAAGGCGATATTCCTGGAGCAGGACGTCACCAGCGAGGAGCGCTGGATCGATATCGTCGCCGAAATCGCCAAGCTCTACGGCAGGCTCGATATTCTCGTCTCCAATGCCGGCATCGGCATCGCCGTGCCATCGATCGTCGACATGACGCTCGCCGACTGGCGCAAGCAGAACGCGATCAATCTCGACGGCGTGTTTCTCTCGGTCAAGCATTGCCTGCCGCTGATGCGCAAGCATGGCGGCGGCTCGATCGTCATGATGTCCTCGCTCGCGGGCCTGCGAGGTTCGCCGGGTCTGTCCGCCTATTCGGCGACCAAGGGCGGCGTGCGGCTGTTCGCCAAGTCGATCGCGATGGAATGCGCGGCGGCCGGCGACGGCATCCGAGTCAATTCCGTGCATCCCGGCATCATCGATACCCCGATCTGGGGCAAGATCCCGACCGGTGCGACCGGCGCCGGCCAGAACGCGCCGATCGATCCCGAGGAGCGTGCCAAGGTCGTCACGCCGCTCGCCCGCGCGGGGCAGGCGGCGGAGATCGCCTCAGGCGTGCTCTATCTGGCCTCCGATGCCTCGCGCTACGTCACCGGCAGCGAGCTCGTCATCGACGGCGGCATGAATGCCGGCGGCGTGCCGCGGCGGGCCTGAGCCGCGCAGGGCAGGGTGGCGGTCGCAGGGGCTGACGCGCAGGCGCAGCCCCTGTACAAGACGGCAGCTTTCGACCGACAGAGGTGTCCTTCGCCATGGCGCACAGCCTCCACGCTTCCTCATCCGCGTCAGCACCATTCCGCTCGAACCGGCCGGACCTCGCCACCGATGCAATTCGCACCGCACGCGAGGATCTCGCCGCCTGCTTCCGCATGGCCGCGCGCAACGGTTTTGAGGAAGGCATCTGCAACCATTTCTCGGCCGTCGTGCCTGGCCATGACGATCTGTTCCTCGTTAATCCCTACGGCTACGCCTTCCGCGAGCTGACCGCGTCCAAGCTGCTGATCTGCGATTTCCACGGCAATGTGCTCGACGGCGAGGGGGTGCCGGAGGCGACCGCGTTCTACATCCATGCCGAGATGCACAAGCGCCTGCCGCGCGCCAAGGTCGCGTTCCATACCCACATGCCCTATGCGACGGCGCTGTCGATGACCGAGGGCGATCCCTTGATCTGGGCCGGCCAGACCGCGCTGAAATTCTACGGCCGCACCGCGGTCGACCGCGACTACAACGGCCTTGCGCTCGACAATCGGGAGGGTGCGCGCATCGCCTCCGCCGTCGGCGATGCCGACATCGTCTTCATGAAGCATCACGGCGTGATGGTGCTGGCGCCCACCATCGCGGAAGCCTGGGACGATCTCTATTACCTCGAACGCGCCGCCGAGGTACAGGTGCTGGCGATGTCGACGGGCCGCAAGGTGCTGCCGGTCGATCCCGCGATCGCGGCCGAGACCTACAGGCAGATGCGCGAGGGCGATTCCGAATCCGCGCGGCTGCATCTCGCCGCGATCCGCAGGCAGCTGGACGCTGAAGAGCCGCAGTACCGGCATTGAGGCAGGCTGTCATTCCGGGGCGCGCCACTCGGCGCGAGCCCGGAATCTATCGTGCAGCAAGCAATGCGGAGGAATGGATTCCGGGTTCTCGCTACGCGAGCCCCGGAATGACGGCGTACCTACGACCCCTGCCGCAGCTTGGCCAGCACCTTCAGCCCGCCATAGCCGTCCGCCGGCGCAATCCCTGCGCGCTGCTGGAAATCCTTGATCGCCTTCATGGTGTCGTTGCCGACCCGGCCGTCGGTGCCGCCGGTGTCGAAACCGGCTTTCGTCAAGCGCGTCTGCATCTCCTGCACCTCGGCGAGCGTCAGCGCGCGCTCGGAGCCGGGGAAGGGCTGGATGAAGGGCGGCGCCCCCAGGCAGCGGTCGCCGAGATGGCAGATCGCGAGCGCATAGTTCATGGAAGGGTTGTAGCTCTTCACGGAATAGAAATTCGGTCCGAGCAGGAAGGTCGGTCCGCCCGCAACCGGCGTCCACATTTGCGCGGATGCGTTTGGCTGCGGGAACGGCTGGCCGTCGGCGCGGGTGACGCCGGCTGACGCCCAGGCCGCATAGGTGCGGCTGCCGCCCATATTGCCGGCGGCGCGCACCTCATAGCCCCAATGCTCGCCGCGATGCCATTTGCCGCGGTTGACGAGATATTTTGCGGTCGAACCCAGCGCGTCGTCGGGCTTGCCGAAGGGCGAGACCTTGCCGTCGCCGTCATAGTCGATGCCGACATTGAGCCAGACTTCCGGCATCCATTGCGAATGGCCCATCGCGCCGGCCCAGGAGCCCTGCATCTGCTCTGGCGTGCTCCAGCCCTTGTCGACGATGCGTAGCGCGTTGATCAGCTCGGTCTCCCAATAGGCCTTCCGGCGCGGCTCGTTCCAGGCGAGTGCGGCGAGCGAGGGAAATACCGGCGTCATGTGGTTCTGCTGCACCAGGGGATCGCCATAAGCGGACTCGACGCCCCACAGCGCCAGCAGCGTGCCGCGCTCGACACCGAAATCCCGCTCGATGCGCGCCAGCAGCGCCTCGTTGTTCTTCAGCGCAATCTTGCCGTTGATGACGCGCCAGTCGGAGACGCGGCGATTGATGTATTGCCAGACCTGCTCGTGGAATTCGGGCTGGCTGCGCATCTGCTTGAACACGCTCATGTCGGGCTCGACCCGTCCCATCGCGCGTTGCCAGGTCGCGGCCGAAATGCCCTTGGCCATCGCACGTGCGCGGAAGCTCTCGCGCCATTCGTCGAAGCCTGGAGGCGCGGCGAGGACGCGTGTCGGGAATGCGAGCAGAGCGGCTGCACCGAACGTCGATTGCAGCAGGCTGCGGCGAGTCGGATGGAGGGAGGAATCAGCGTGCGTCATGGGCACATTGTAGCCCGAAACATGGCCTGTGTGGGTCGGTTCCTGGAACAGCCGCACAGCTGATTCTGCGCGGCCCAGGATCAGGCTTTCTGTCGGAACAAACTGTCGCAGTCCCGCATTCCCTTCGTATCCGGAAGGAGGAAGAGATGATGAGGACATATCTGTTTGCCGCCGCCATGATCACCGCCGTTGCGACGCCTGCGCTCGCGGATGAAGTCGGCGTTCACGTCGGCCCGGTCGGCGCCGGCGTGACGGTCGGTCAGTCCCACGAGTACCGCGAGCGGGACCGCGATCGCGACCGCACCACTGTCATCAGGGAGCGCGAGCCCTCTGATCGCACCACGGTGATCAAGAAGCAGGACGAATTCGGCAATCGCGAAAAGACCGTGATTCATCACGACAACGACTAACGGAGCAGGCCCCGGCTGATCGCCGGGGCCTGCTCCGCGCACGCAGCCTGTCATCGAGAATTCGAGGTGGAATGAAGATACAAGCGCATGCGGAAAGCCATGTCGTCGAGCTCGACGACGGATCGCGCTGGCAGATTTTTCCGGGCGATCTGGCGATCACGCTGAGCTGGAAGCCCGAAACCACTCTGCACCTGGAGCCGAGCCGCGACCGGGTGACTTCGCACGTGCTGGTCAATGCCACGGATCGATCCCGCGTGCGGGTGATCGCCGCGACCGAGACTTGGCCCGCCGGCGACGTCAAGGACGCGTTGAAGGACGGGTAGGGCTTCGCCAGAGACGAACGTCAATCCACCTGGTCCTGCTGTAAATCAGTCGCAATTCCGGCGAGCCAGCGCCGGATTGTCGTTTCCGCTTTGCTATCCAAACCCCGAGTAAGTCGCTTCTCGAGCGCGATCACACGCTCGCGGCAGTCCTTCAGCAGCGTCGCGCCGCGCGGCGTCAGCGTCCATTGCTGAATGCGGCCGTGGACTGGATGGGGCGTCATCAGAATCGCGCCGTCGCGTTCGAGGTTGCGGATGATGACGCCGACAGTCTGGGGCGTCAGGAAGGTGAGGCGGGCGACGTCGGCGCCTGATAGTCCCGGATACGCGTTGAGCATGGTCAACACCGCGAATTGTGGCGATGTCACGCCGAGATCGGCCAGCGCCCGTTCCATCGTCAGGCGGACCGCGGCATGGGCCTGGCGCAGGAGATAGCCGAGATAACCTTGCTCGCCACGCTTGCCTTCTCCGGGCGCGGGTACACGCACGTCGCCGCTAGGTGCGGTCGCCTTGTACGCGGTTTTGGGTCTTGCGGCGGCTGCGGACTTGCGTGACATATAAGAGCTCTTATAAGATGTAAGCCTTCATACAATAAGACGAGGTAAACGGCAATGTCACATGCCCGTAGCGAATACGAGGATTTCAAGAAGATCGCGCCTGACGTCTATGATCTGGTGCTGGCGCTGGGTCAGCTTGCGGCCAAAGCCGGCCTGGACAAGCAGCTCATCGAGCTCGTCAAGCTGCGCGCCTCGCAGATCAATGGCTGCGCCTTCTGCGTGCAGCATCATGTCCTGCTGTCGGAACGGATCGGCGTTCCCGTCGACAAGCTCCATTTGGTCGCAGTCTGGCGCGAGGCGCCGATCTTTTCGCCGCGTGAGCGCGCCGCGCTGGCCTGGGCCGAGGCGCTGACTGTCCTGCCCGACGGCGTCAGCGAGGACGTCTATGCCGAAGCTGCCCGGGAGTTCTCCGAGACCGAGCTGATGTACCTGACCTCGGCGGTCGCCTCGATCAATGTCTGGAATCGCTTTGGGGCTGCGTTTCGCTGGACGCCGGCGCCGCGGCCGGTGGCCGCGAATGCTGCGGCATCCTGATCGGCACGAAGGGAGGTTATGATGACAGCAATGAGTTTATCTGCCGTACAGCGTCCGGCGCCGTCGCGTTCGACGGCGCTCGCCGTCGTTGCAGGGCTGGCCTGTGCGCTGGCGATCGGCAAAGCGCTGCCGGTGACGATGGATGCCGTCTCCGGCGCGCTGGCGCCGCTCTGCGCCACGGCGGCGGAGAGCTCGCCGCTCGACAAGGTCGAACCGATCGGCTCCTACGCATTGCCGAACGTGCCGGGCAAGCGCGTCACCATCGTGCGGGTGACCTATGGTCCGGGCGGGTTTTCACGGCCGCATCGTCACGCTGGATCCGTGACGGCCTACATCACCAAGGGCGAGATCCGCTCCCAGCTCGGCGGCGGTCCTGTCGCGACGTTTGGCGTCGGCCAGTCCTTCTTCGAACCGCCGGGCTCGACGCACCTGGTCTCGGCCAACGCCAGCGCGACGGAGCCCGCGGAATTGATCGCGGTGTTCGTTGCGGACGAGGGCGCGCAGCTCACGACGTTCTTGGAGTAGCCCGCACCCGTCGCCCGGATGGCGGCTAGGAGGCGCGGTCCTGCGATCGCCTCAGCCGTTTCCATGCCGGCGAGAGACCGTATTGGACTGCCGGAATCGCAACGGCGCCGACAAGTAGTCCAAGCACGCCTGAGATGGCTGCCTCGACCGACCATTCGATGATGCCGGCAACGGATGGAAGGGCGTGCGCGGCCGCCTCGGTTGCGGCATGGACCGTGCGGCCGACCACCGGCGGGCCGTATTTTTCGATGCCGTGCAGGATGATGCCGCCGCCAACCCAGATCATGGCGGCAGTGCCGATGGTGCTCAGCACCGCCAGGAAGGTGGGCATACGGCGGACCAGCGCGCGTCCAAGCGAGCGGATCGCGGCGCCAATGACTGAGGCGCCGTCATAGCGCGCAAGGGCCAACCCGGCATCGTCCGCCTTCACGATCAGGGCCACCACGCCGTAGACCCCGACCGTGATACCGAAGCCGACCAGCGCCAGCACCAGCGCCTGCATCCAGATGCTGCCCGCCGGAAGGGCCGCCAGCGTGATCGCCATGATTTCCGCGGACAGGATGAAATCCGTCTTGATGGCGCTCGCGACCTTCTCGTCCTCGACCGACCGGGCATTCAGCGCGATCGGCTCGAGCTGGGCTTCGTGGTGGTGCGCATGATGCGGCATCACGGCTTCGAGCACCTTCTCGGTACCCTCGTAGCAGAGAAAGGCTCCGCCCAGCATGAGCAGCGGCGTCACCGCGGTGGGAAGGAAATAACCAAGCAGCAGGGCAGCGGGAAGCAGAATCAGCAATTTGTTGCGCAGCGATCCGACCGCAATCTTGCCGACGATCGGCAGTTCGCGCTTCGAGGCAAAACCGATGACGTAGTTCGGCGTGACGGCAGCGTCGTCGATGACCACGCCAGCCGCCTTTGCGCCCGCTTTGGCAGCCTGGCTCGCTACATCGTCGAGCGAGGCCGCTGCCACCTTTGCAATCGCCGCGATATCGTCGAGAAGACCGATCAGTCCGACACTCATCACCCCGATCCCTGTTTTTGTTTGAGCCGGCGGTGCGCGCGACAACAAGCTCTTGCACCGCCCTTCATTGGAGCGAGCAAGCCCTCAATTCTCCTCGCCGCTCGATCCCTCGCGCAGATCCGGCTTGATCACGTCGTCCGGCAGCGCATGGGCGACCGGCTGCGACGTGACCGCGATCTCCGGGCCGACCTCCCGGCCGCGGGCGCGGATCAGTCGTTCGTAGGCGGAGACCAGGGTGACGTAGGGGCTGACCCAGATCCAGCCGTCGCGTGTGAACACCTGCACGTCGAAATGCAGATGCATCGAGGTGCCGGCGGGATGATCGAGATAATTCGAGATCACACCGATCTTCTCGCCTTCGGTGACGATGCGGCCATTGAGCACGCCATCGGCGTTCATTGCGTGCGGATTCATGTGCATGTAGCGGAAACGGATGTGCTCGGTGCGGCTGTTGACTTGAAGCGTCGCGGCCTGGTCCTTGGACGCGCGGATCACGATGGCGTCGCGCACGGCGACGACACCGCGCTGCTTGGGATCGCAGGGCTCGCGGCCTTCGCCGTGCGGCGGGCAGTCGGCGGCGCGGATGTCCTCGCCCTGATGGCCGTAACCGCCCGCGCATTGCCAGACCTCGAAACTGCGGGACTCGCAGAAATTGTCGCGCCAGGGATAGACGGTCGCGCTCTCCGTCTTGTCCCGCTTGGCATAGGATTGCGAGCGGACGAAGGCGGGCGCCTTTTCGAGCGGAAAGCGGATTTGTGCATAGGCCATTGCGTCGGGATGGCCGCCCTGCTTGCGGTAGCCGGTGTTCGGGATGATATCGCCGCTCGGCCGGTAGCTGAAATCCGCCGAACGGCCCGTCGGGCGATCGAGGATGTTGGAGGCAATGTCCGTCAATGGCCGCATGCGCTGGCCGCCCGCGACGCGCAGGGCCCTCAGGAAGCGCTCGGCGACCGGATAGGCTTCCTTGCAGGCCAGCCGCCGCGGCTTGGCGACGCTGTCGAGGCACTGGATCGACACCACATAGGCGACGCCGAAACGGGTGAAAGCGTAGCGTACATAGCCTTCCCGGATGAACCTGCGCAGGTCCGGGTAGAGTGCTGCGAGCGGTTTGATCTGCTCGCCCTTGCCGCCGGCGGGATCGGCGATGTCGTAGACGAGCGCCGAGCCCGTGATCTGCACTTCGACCGGCCTTGTGAACACCCGGCCCGGCATGCCGTCGCCGGCGCCGGGCTCGAGCGAGAAAGTCGCGCTGTAGCCGGCGGGGCCGGCATCGAACATGTCGACGGGATTGAAGTCCGCCTGATAGCGCGACAGCGCGAGCGTCGCCGTCGCGCCGCTGCGTTGCGCCTCGAGGTAAGCGGCGGCGTCGAACGGCAGCAGCACCGGCACGGGACTGCGGGTGATGCCGGTGAAGAATCGTGAGGAAACCGCGTTGAGCTGCACCAGGGCGGGCATCGCGCGCGGATCGTAGCGCGGCACCGAACGGCGAGGTGCGAAGATGAAATCGTCCGCGACGCGGGGGCGGCTGTTGATCTCGGTGCGGAGTTGGTCGAGCGCTGCGCGCCAGTCGACGCGCAGGGCCGTGAGCGAGGGGCTGCGGAATTCATCCGCAGCGAGCGGAGCGGCAATGAGGAGCGAAAGCGACGCCAAAAGAAGCGAGACGAAGCGGAAACCCTTCCCAACCACTGTCTCGCCCCCCGGCGGCACCTGCGATCGCTCTGTTCCCCGTCAGTCCTTGGCGCGTTCGGAGTAGGAGCCGTCCTCGGTCATGACCACGATGCGGGTACCGACCGCGATGTGCGGCGGCACGGTGGTGCGCACGCCGTTGGAAAGCACCGCCGGCTTGTAGGAAGACGAGGCGGTCTGGCCCTTGGTCACCGGCTCGGTTTCGACCACCTCCAGCGTCACGCGCTGCGGCAGCGCGAGCGAGACCACGTTGACATCGTGGGTCGACAGCTTGACGGTCATGTCCGGCTGAAGATAGGAGGCCGCGTCGCCGACGACGTCCTTGGAGACCTGGACCTGGTCGTAGGTCTCGGGGTTCATGAAGTGGAAGCCGTCGCCATCTTCATACAGGAACGTGTAGTTGCGCTCTTCAATGGTGGCCTTTTCGACCTGGTCGGTGGTCTTGTAGCGCTCGGAGATCTTTACCCCGTCCGAGATTCGGCGCATTTCGATCTGGCTGACCGGGGTACCCTTGCCGGGGTGGATGTTTTCGGCGCTGACGACGACATAGAGCTTGCCGTCTTGCTCGATCACGTTGCCTTTGCGAATAGAACTGGCGATGACTCTCAAAGCTATATTTCCTGCTTGCTTGGCCCGGCACCGGCCAGGACGTGGTCAAATCGATGGGGGACTTGGGGCCTCAAATCGGACCTCGGCGCCCGTTTCGGGCCGCAACATACTGATTTTGCCATTAGATGCCAGCGTTTTGCTCGGGTCTGGGGCGGTTGGGTAATGGCTGGGGACAAGCCCATCTCACCGTTCTGGTCGCCCGGGCGGCACCTCGACCGTCGGCCGTTCCTCCAGGCCAGGGGGGCCATTACCGGGTCCCTACGGGGCTTTTTCGCCGAGCAGGGGTTCGTGGAGGTCGAAACCTCCGTTCTTCAGGTCTCCCCGGGCAATGAGACCCATCTGCACGCCCCCCGGACCGAGATCATGCGGCCGGACGGCAGCCGAGCCCTCCGGTATCTGCGCACTTCGCCCGAATTCGCCTGCAAGAAGCTGCTGGCGGCGGGCGAGACGCGGATTTTCGAGCTCGCCCGGGTGTTCCGGGACCGCGAGCGCGGCGACCTTCATCTGCCCGAATTCACCATGCTGGAATGGTATCGGGCAGGCGCCTCCTATGACGCCACCATGGCCGATTGCGTCGTCGTCATCGCCCGTGCGGCGCAGGCGACCGGCATCGGCACCTTCTCGTTCCGGGGGCGGACCGCCGATCCCTTCGCCGAGCCGGAACTCCTGACGGTGGCGGGCGCCTTCGAACGCTTCGCGGGCATCGACCTGCTGTCGACAATCAGGGACGGCGAGGGTAACCGTGCCGCGCTCGCCGAGGCGGCCGGTGGCAAGGTCCGTGTGGCCGAGGACGACACCTGGTCCGACATCTTCAGCAAGGTGCTGGTCGAGCACGTCGAGCCGCATCTGGGGCAGGGGCGTTTGACCATCTTGTTCGAATACCCATCTCCAGAGGCGGCGCTGGCACGAGTGAAGACTGACGATCCCAGGGTTGCCGAGCGCTTCGAGGTCTACGCCTGCGGCGTCGAGCTCGCCAACGGCTTTGGGGAACTGACCGATGCCTGGGAGCAGCGAAAGCGCTTCACGGAATCGATGACGGAAAAGCAGCGCCGCTACGGCGAAGCCTATCCGCTCGACGAGGACTTTTTGGCTGCGGTCGCCGCAATGCCGGAGGCGAGCGGCGTCGCCCTCGGCCTCGACCGGCTGGTGATGCTGGCAAGCGGCGCATCGCGGATCGATCAGGTGGTTTGGACGCCACCTGCAAATGAAGCGTCTAGTGAGACATGACGAAAACGAACCTTGCACGCACTCTGCGCGAGCCGGCTGAGCTCGTCGCCGAAGGTCTGGCGCCCGCAGCAGCGCTGCCGGCGCTCGAACGCGTTGCCGCGCGCTATGCGGTGGCGATCACGCCGGCGCTGGTCGAGTTGATCGATCCGTCCGACCCTGACGATCCCATCGCACGGCAATTCGTTCCGAGTGCAAGCGAATTGGAGATGCAGCCGGGCGAGGACGCCGATCCGATCGGCGATCATCCGCACTCGCCGGTATCGGGGATCGTGCACCGCTATCCCGATCGCGTCCTGTTCAAGCTCGTTCACGTCTGCGCGGTCTATTGCCGCTTCTGCTTCCGCCGCGAGATGGTGGGCCCCGGCAAGGAGAGCGCGCTCTCGGACACTGCCTATCGCGCGGCGATCGATTACATCCGCTCGCATCACGAGATCTGGGAAGTGATCCTGACCGGCGGCGATCCCCTGATGCTGTCGCCGCGCCGGACGGGCGAGATCATGGCCGAACTCGCGGCAATCGATCACGTCAAGATCATCCGCCTTCACACCCGCGTGCCCGTGGCCGATCCCGCGCGCATCAGCGACGAGTTGGTTGCGGCGCTCAAGGTCGAGGGCGCGACCACCTGGGTGGCGCTGCATTCCAACCACGCGCGCGAACTGACGGGACCGGTGCGCGCCGCCTGCGCGCGGCTCGTCGATTCCGGAATTCCCCTGGTGAGCCAGTCGGTGCTGTTGCGCGGGGTCAATGATAACATCGCCGCTCTGTCGGATTTGATGCGAGCTTTCGTCGAATGCCGGATCAAGCCCTACTATCTGCATCACGGCGACCTCGCGCCGGGCACCGCGCATCTTCGCACGACCCTTGCCGAAGGACAGGATTTGATGCGGCAGTTGCGCGGGCGGGTGTCAGGGCTTTGTCAGCCGGACTATGTCATCGACATTCCCGGCGGCGCCGGCAAATCCCCGGTGGGGCCGAGCTACGTCTTGGCGCCGCAAAATACCGCACCCCATGCGGGTGATGCGGGAGCCGAAACGCGCTATCGTATCGTGGACTATTGCGGCGACGTTCATCTCTATCCGCCCGAG
Source organism: Bradyrhizobium genomosp. III (assembly GCF_000261705.1). Classification (NCBI taxonomy): domain Bacteria; kingdom Pseudomonadati; phylum Pseudomonadota; class Alphaproteobacteria; order Hyphomicrobiales; family Nitrobacteraceae; genus Bradyrhizobium; species Bradyrhizobium genomosp. III. Next base: position 17,672 of record NZ_AJQF01000042.1, read on the forward strand.
AGCTGAGCGGTGATGGAGAGCGCGCCGGTTCGAGAATGGAGAAGCAAGAATGAAGAAGATCATGGTGGCAGCATCGCTCGTGGTCTTGCTCGGCGGCGCGGCGGCAGGACAGACCGGCGGTTCCAAGGGATCGACGTCCGGCGGTAGTGGCGGAGCCTCTGGATCGGTGTTGCCGGCACCGGTCGGTCACCGCCAGCCGCGCGCGGCTGACGTGCCGAGCGAGAAGAATTTGAGCAATCCGAACACCCCCGCGAACAAGGAAGACGCGGAGCTCGATCGGAAGATCAAGAGCATCTGCCGCGGCTGCTGATCCTTTCACCTCTCCCCGTTGGGGAGAGGTGAGGAGAGCGAACGCGCGTTCGCCATGAGCTAGGCCGAGCGCTCCTGCAGTCCGGCGCGCCGGGCGTTGCGGCGGATTTCCACCGCGTCGGCGAGCTGCTCGAGCGCGGTCGCCGTAGTCGGCCAATCGATGCAGCCGTCGGTGATGCTCTGGCCGTAGGTGAGCGGCTTGCCCGGCACGACGTCCTGGCGGCCGGCAACGAGATTGCTCTCGATCATCACGCCCATGATGCGGCCTTCGCCGCCTGAGATCTGGCCGGCGATGTCGGCCGCCACCTGCGGTTGGTTCTCGGGCTTCTTGCTCGAATTGGCGTGGCTGGCATCGATCATCACCAGCGGCGCGACACCGGATTTGGTCAGCTCGTTGCAGGCGGCCGCGACGCTTGCCGCATCATAGTTCGGCTTGCTGCCGCCACGCAGGATGATGTGGCAGTCCTCGTTGCCCGCGGTCGAGGCGATCGCCGAGCGGCCGAGCTTCGTCACCGCCATGAAGTGATGCGGATGCGAGGCCGACTTCACGGCGTCCGCTGCGATCCGCACATTGCCATCGGTGCCGTTCTTGAAGCCGACCGGGCAGGACAGGCCCGAGGCCAGCTCGCGATGGATCTGGCTCTCGGTCGTGCGTGCGCCGATCGCGGCCCAGGACACGAGGTCGGCGATGTATTGCGGCGTCGTCATGTCGAGGAATTCCGTGCCGGCGGGCAGGCCGAGATTGTTCACCGCCGACAGCACGTTGCGCGCCAACCGCAGGCCCTTGTTGATGTCGAAGCTGCCGTCCAGATCGGGATCGTTGATCAGGCCCTTCCAGCCGACGGTGGTGCGCGGCTTCTCGAAATAGACCCGCATTACGATTTCGAGCTGGTCGGCGAGTTCCTCGCGCAAGCTCGCGAGCCGCTCGGCATATTCGAGCGCGGCCTTGGGGTCATGCACCGAGCAGGGGCCGACCACGACCAGCAGGCGGTCGTCCTGGCCATTGAGGATTGCGTGGATGGCGTTACGCGCAGCCATCACCACGCGCGTCGCGGTGAGCGTGCGCGGGACTTCGCGCATCACCTCATCCGGCGTGCTCAGCTCTTTCAATTCGCGGATACGAAGATCGTCGGTCGTGCTCAGCACGGCGGGCTCCTGTTTGTTTTGAACCTGCCGGCCAATAAAAAAGCCGCCAGGTCTGGCGGCTTGTTCGGACGTTTGCTGCAATTTTCAGATTGAGCGCGATCCTCCTGCCGCCAGCGAGCTGTCGTAGCTAAAGTACCAAAAATAGCTGGTGGCGACGGTGATCATGGAGGGCATATAGCGCGCCATCGGCGGACTGTCACCCCCCAATCGGCGCGGCAGGTGACGAGGCGGGTCAGGTGTTGCTGTTGCGCGCCGCCAGCGCCAGGCCGATCAGGCTGGCGCCGCCGAACAGGAGGTTGATACCGACGAGGACGCCGATGGCCCATTCCGCCGAGCTCGGCAGCCCCGTGATCACCATGAAGGAGATCGCAATGTCGACGAGGCCCGAGACCAGCAGCCATGACCAGCGGCCGCTGAGTTCGCGGCGGTGCTCCAGTGCGTACATGATGGTGGCGACGCCCTCGGCCAGGAAGTAGGCGCCGACCACGATAGTCAGCGTCAGCACGGCCTGCATCGGGCGGGCCAGCAGCAGCATGCCGGCAAGCACGGCGAGCGCAGCCGAGATCAGCGACCACCAGAAGCCCGGCGTGCTGCGCGCCCAATAGGTCACGATCAGCCCGCCGATACCGCTGATCAGGAACATCCAGCCGAGGAAGATCGCGATTGCAAGGCTTGCGAGCGGCGGCAGGATCAGCGCCGCGACGCCGAGAATTGCGAGCAGGATGCCCTCGAACAGAAAGGCCTTCCAGTGTGCCTTGACCGTCTGGCTCATCATGGATTGCAGCCGCGAAAAATCCTCGGGCGACGTCATCGGCAGGCTCCGGATCGAAAGGTCAGCGCTCAATCTAGTATGCGCGCAGCGCGCTCGCCATCCCGCGGCTCACCCGCCGCCGGGCGCCGAGGAAAAACCCTCCGCGCTGGTGCGGATGCGGTTGCGGCCGAGAACATAGATCGCCGTTGTGACAATCAGAAGCGCCAGGCCGAGCAGGATCGAGACGAAACCGATCGGGATCAGGGCCAGCGTCAGATTGCGCTCGGGGTTGATAAGCCAGTGATGGATCGAGGTCAGCACGAAGGCGAGCCCGAGAAAGCCGACGCCGCCGCCGGCGAGCAGCAGCGCCCACATCCGCCGGAGCTGGCTGAGCCGCTCCCGCGCGACATCGGTCCGGGGAGCGTGGTGGCGGGCGACGCGCCGGACCAGACGGATGGCGAAGGCGATCGAGCTGAAGCCGATCAAGAGGCTGGAGGCGCCCAGCCACATCCGCAGCGTCGGATCGAGGTCGGGCATTCTTTGCAGGGTCAGCAGTGGAAAGTCGAAGGCCGAATGCAGCGCAAGCGGGCCGGCCAGCATCAGGAGGCGGCTGGAGAGGCGGGCCCAGTCGCGATGGTGCCGGTTCGCGCCCAGCGCCGTGCCGGCGCGCGCGATCGTCAGGTAGGCGCCCGCGATGATGCCGAGCGCGCCGTGGAATGGCACGGTCAGCACGCTGCGCAAGGCGGCCAGCGAGCGCCACATCTCGGCGTGCTGGACCAGATAGGCGAGGTTCTCGTAAGCGGCGAAGCCGAGGCCGACCGCGGCGCCATAGACCACGGTGTCCATCGGATTGGCAAAGGTCCGCCGCTTGGTCGAGGAAATTACCACGATGGCGATCACCTTGACGGCTTCCTCAGGCAGCGCGACGCCGAAGATCGAATGCATGGCCAGCGCCGCCCAGGGGTCGTCGGGCGCCGCGACCATCTTGGCGAAGGGGGCGCGGGCGAGGCCCAGCAGCGAGATGCTGGCCGCCCCCAACAGGAACGCAGTCCAGACCTGGGCCGGCGGGCCAGGGCGCTCTTCGGCGGCGATGACAAGCCACAGCATCAGCAGCGCCGGGGCGATGGCGGCCGTTCCGATGACGGTGGGCAATGCTTCAATCAGGTACATCGGCGCCGAAAATAGGTTCCCTTGATCCGCTTATCTACATTCACCGATGCGACCATGTGTCATGCGCTTGCTGTCGGCTCGCTTAATGAGGGCGATAGCTTCCGTTCATCCGCTACGGCTCGTGGCGGTGTAAAATACACGCGTAATCAATTGCATGACAGCACCTGTTCGTCATCCATAGCAATGACGGCCCGACCGCGGTTGGAACGCGATTGGCAAGCCAGATCAAGGAGGTGCGCAGGCTTCTTCGATTCACGACGCAGGCGTGCGCGGGGTAGGCCAGCTAGCCGCGCTTCGCCGGGCCCTTGCGGGGCGGTGAGGCGAGCCGGCGCGTCCGCGCCTGCTCCAGCTCCCAGAAGGCGCGGACGAGGCAGGTGCCGAGGCAGAAGACGACGAGCACCAGCAGGAAGGCCTGGTCGACAGCGGGGATGTGTATCATGGCGATGATAAAGCAACGCCCATGCCATGCGTTCCCGCAACGGCCGGCGCTTTCCGCTTTCAGTGTGTGTTGAGCGGCGGCGGCGCCCCGGGAGCGACGTCGAAGGCGCCGAGATGGAATTCCTCGCCGAGGGATGTGTCGGCTTCGCCCGGTTGCGCCAGCAGCGTGAACGCGGCCTGCGGGTAGAGCTTCCAGATCTCCAGATCGCCGGCGGTGATGGTGAGCCAGCCGAATGTGTACATGTAGCGTCCGGGCTCAGTGACCCGGCCGACCCTGTCCCAGGTGATCTTGTCCACTGTAACTTTGTCGACTGCCATTCGGTCCCCCGATCGCAAGTCTGCAAATGACGCCCGGCCTGGAGGCACGGACGATCAAAAGCTGATCCCGCAATGGGGCCGCGATAGGGCGGCGATGCGGGGGCAAGACGGCCCGGCGGTGGCCGCTGCCCGCCGATTCAGCGCGCCGTCGAGGCCGCCTCTGCTTCGGCCGCCCGCTCCAGCTGACGGTGCGAGGCGTGGAAGACGTCGTGGACGAGACCGATCTTTTCCAGGCCCAGGATGATCAGGCCGTTGAGATCGATCTCCCACCAGGCGTGCGAGATGTAGGCGTCCCGCGGGAAGCGGTGATGGTTGTTGTGCAGACCCTCGCCGAAGGTGAGGATCGTGGTCACGAACTCGTTGGTCGAGGCGTCGTCGACCTCGAAGCGGCGATAGCCATAGGCGTGGCAGACCGAGCCGGTGAGCTGGCTGGTGAGGATCAGCAGATAGGCGCGAAGCAGGCCGGAGAACAGCACGCAGCCGATCATGGCGTGCACGCCGCCGAACGTGTAGCCGATCACGCCGGGGATGAAGACGGCCGACATCCCGTACCAGACCCAGCGCGTGCGCACGAAGAACATCGCGATCGGATCGGCGAGGATATCCTTGGCATAGTACTCGTTGTCGGTGGTGGCCTGGTCGAATACCCAGCTGCCCTGGGCATGCAGGAAGCCCTTGAGCGCGCTGACATAGCGATTGCCGAAGCCGTCGAATTGCGGGCTGTGGGGATCGCCGACGTCATCGGCGTAGAGATGGTGGCGGCGGTGGTTGGCGACCCATTTGGCGATCGAGCCCTGCACAGCCATCTGGGCGATGGCGCAGAAGAAGACACGCATGATCGGGCCGGTACGGAAGCTGCGATGCACGAACAGGCGATGCATGCCGGCACCGATGCCGAACGTCGTCAGCGCGAACATCCAGGCGAACGTGAACAGCTCGACCTTGCCGACGCCCTGCGTCACGGCCCAGATGATGCCGGCAACCGCACCCACATAGAGGATGCCGAGCAGGAGATAGCTCTCGCGCAACTTGGCCTGGACCAGCGGCCCTTCGGTGACCACGCCGGGTGGAAGCTGCGGCTTCGGTGCGACGGGCGCGTTCGGCGCGATCTCTGCCGGGGCGAACTCGGCGTCGGCGATGGACATTCCGGGGCTTCCAATACTCGAGGCCCGCAGTGATTGCGGACGCACCGGGCCACACCCTACCGCGCAGGGGTCGCCATCTCCAGTATTTAGTTAAGAAAGAGTTAAGATTGATCGGGCCGGCTTCAGGCCGACTGCAGCAAGGGCGTGCGGACGATCAGACGGACGAGGTCATCCCGTGACTGCTTTTCGGCGAATTTGACCGCAAACCCGTGCTCGAACTTGCGGATCACGCGCCCGACGCAAGCACCGACCGCAAGCGGGGTTCCGAGCGGCGGATCGTATTCGCAGGAGATTGCGACGCCAGCCGTGGAGACGTCGATGATGAAGCACGGATGGCTGCTGCCGTTGGCGAGCGTCAGGAAGGTGTGCGAGACCTGAGGTACGAAACGCGCGTCGTTCCGCAGCTCCTGGACGCTGGCGTCCTTCTGCTTCTTCTCGAGCCAGGTCAGCTTTTCCGACATCCAGGCGCGCCGCGCCCGCGTCATGTCGAGCTCCATCAGGAAACCCGACTTCAGCGTCGCGCTGATCGTGCACTGGAATTCGCCGAAATCCTGGAAGTAGGAGGTGAGGCGCTCGCCGACCTTGCCGACGACGGGCACGTCCACGATCATGCGGAAGGGTGAGACGCGCTTGGTGCGGCAGGCGAAGCTGCGCAGCTTGCCCTCGCAATCATACCAGCGGGGCAGCGAGTAGCTGCCGCTGACCGTGACGTCCACTGCACGCTGCCTGAGGAACTCTGCGACGGACATGAGGTGCCAATGATGTTCGGGATTGCTTCCGTAATTCCACGGTAGCTGTCAAATTCTAAGCAAATGATACCAGCGCACTGGAGCAGGGGTAAATTTCCGGTAAACGCGCGCTTCGCACGCCCGGCGGAAAGCGCGGCATAAGGACCCGTTATGCTGCAGGCCAGCTCACAACATCGTCATTGATGGCGCAGTGAAGCAACGACGCGCCGCGGCGCCTAGAGAGCTCCGAACAGCACCAGCAAAGCCAACGCGCTGACGGCCATTGCGAACTGGATCGTCGTCCATGTCAGGCCGTTCGAGCTGATCTGCAATCCCAGCGGCGGCAACGCGCGCCGCATCGCCAGCGCCGTGAAGGCTTCGACGATGGCGAGCAGGAGGGCGATGCCGGCGATGAAAGACCACGACTCGGCTGGAGGCATCCATGGCGCGAGCCAGGCCGGGACGGAGCCTTTCAAAGTGGCGAGCAACGCGAACCAGCCGAACCAGAATGCCGAGCGCTTGACGATGTCGGGGCCGAACGTTTCGGGCTCGAGGCGGATACCGATCGTTGCCAGCGCGCTTTCGATGCGCTCGCCGTCGGTCAGGACGACGAACGCGCCGAGATAGAGCGGAATGCGCGACTGGAAGAGCAGGGCGAGGATACCGAACAGGATAACGTGGCCAATGAGGTCGCCGACCACGTTCTTGGCGCTCTCGCCTGACGGCACGAGCGCGGCCGGCGCAGAATCTGGCTGCGGCTGCGCAAGCGACCTGGCGCGCGCCATGTGCTGCAGCATTTTGGCGCGCCGGTCCGATGGATGCTGGTGGGGTTGGCTCAGCCATGGCGGAAGGCGCGGCGTCATTGCGGACGTGTCGGACGAACCTTCAATCTCGGGAATACGCTGTGCCATGGGACCGGTTCCAACTGACATTGGTCGGTGGCGAGCAGCGGGAAGGTTCATGCGGGAGCGGCGGAAATTGCAGCCGGGCGGTCGTGGCGGCTCAGTGCGGCGCCATCGCGTGCACTGGCGCTCCCTAGCGGAATCGAACCGCTCTCTCCACCGTGAAAGGGTGGCGTCCTAACCGATAGACGAAGGGAGCAAACGCAGGGCCCTGCCGTTATCCCCGGCACAGCCGCTGGCCGGCCGAGTCGAGCCCGGCGGCTTGCAGCGGGCGAACGTATAGTGGCCTTTCTGGCTCCCGGCAAGCCGTCCGGGACGGTCTTTTGGCCCCGGTGGACAGCGCCGGCGCCGGGGTGATCCGGAGGCGATTTCAACGGTTTCTTAGGGTTCCCTGAGTAGCGCTGGAGCGGGAGATCTTTGCCAATGCCACCGCCGAAAAAGCGCGCAGCCCGCAAGCTGCTGTCGCAGCATGCCTGGATCACCCTCGACGGTGGCTTCGCCGCGCGGCATTGCCTGGTCCAGGACATCTCGGATTCCGGCGCCAAGATCACGCTGGACGAGGACGCGAGCCAGCTCCCGGGCGTGATCCGGCTCGCCTTCGCGCGCGATGCACGCACCGGGCGGAGCTGCCAGGTGGTCTGGCGCCGAGGCAAATCCGCCGGCATCAAGTTCATCTGATCGCGGCCGCGGCCGCCCCGATGGCGCGCGGCGCCCGTCCGGGCTAGAAGGCCGCCATGCGCGTGTCGCTCCTCATCCTGATCCCGTTCTTCGCCACGTCCGCCGCCGCGGCGGAAGCCCTGCGTCTGCCGCCTGCCGAGCAGCCGAAGGCAGGCACGGCCGTGCCGCTGAAGGATGCGGCCGGGAAGGCACGAGCGGGCTCCTGCGCCACTTACGGCCCGCGCTTCGTCATGGTGGAGGGCACCGGGACCTGCGTGAAGATCGGCGGCTCGATCAGCATCGACACCACCGTGAGGCGCTAGAGGCCCATGCCAGTGGATCTGCTGCGCCTCGACCTCATCGTTCCCGTGCTGATGTATTGCGCGCTGCTGTGGTGGGTCGGCCGCGGCCTGAGCTGGACGGCGCGGCTGGCGACCGCGGTGGTGACCTTGGTGCTGATCGTCTGCGTGCTGCTGGTCGAGCGCGGCTGGCGCTGAGCCAAAACAAAAACGCGAAAACAACCCCATGCAAAGTAGCGTCAAGTGCTGAGTTGGCGCCGGAGGATTGCGCCGAAGCGCGGATTCATCGCGCTCTCACCGCGGCTTATGCAGCCCTGCCGGCTCACGACATCGGCGGTGCGACATGCTGTGCAAATCCGGCCCGTTTGCCGAACTCGGCGAGCCAGCGCGTCAGGTGCGGCTGCGCCGGCCGGGTGATGCCCTCGACGCCGAGCCATCGGCGGGCATAGGAGCCGAGCGCGATGTCCGCGAGCGTGAACGCATCGCCCTCGATGAAGCGGCGCGAGGAGAGCAGGCGGTCGGCGATCGCCCAGACCTCGGCGGCGGCATCGGCATCGCGCTGCACCTGGATCATGTCGCGCTCGGCGGGCGCCGTGCGCACGATGCCCCAGAACACCGGGCGGTCGACCGGCTGCACCGTCGACAGCGTCCAGTCGAGCCAGCGGTCGACCGATGCGCGGCTCTTCGGCGCCTCCGGGTAGATCGGCGTGCCGCTTCCATGCGCGAGGCAGAGATAGCGCATGATCGAGTTGGACTCCCACAGCACGAAGTCGCCCTCGGCCAGCGTCGGGATCCGCGCATTGGGGTTCATCGCGAGATAGTCGGCCTCGCGGGTCCGGCCGTAACTCATGCCGGCGTCGATACGCTCATAGGGCAAAGCGAGCTCAGTGAGGCACCACAGCACCTTCTGCACGTTGACCGAATTGGCGCGGCCCCAGATCGTCAGCTTGGTGTCAGGCATGGAGCGTCTCCCGCGGCGTTGTCGCTTGCCGCGGGTGATAGCGGAATTCGCCGTTCGGAGCGATGCGCGATTGCGGCGCGCCTCTCATGCAAAAAGCTCCGCCCGAGGCGGAGCTTTCGTTGCAAAACAAACCGGCAAGTTGAACCCGTCGCTCAGCGGCCGAAGAACAGCCACAACAGAATGATCACCGGGATAGGCACGCCAAGCATCCACAATAGAATTCCGCGTCCCATGATTTTCTCCTCCAATCGCATTGTCGGAGAGTGAACGCAGGCGGCGAGGGCTTGTTCCAGCGTCTCGAACCTACCAGTGGCCGGTGTTGGGCATCGACGCCCAGGGCTCCTGCGGCGGCTTCGGCTCGCCCTTCTGCAGCAGCTCGATCGAATGCAGGTCCGGCGAACGGACGAAGGCCATGTTGCCGTCGCGCGGCGGACGGTTGATGGTGACGCCGGCCTTCATCAGCTGCGCGCAGGTGGCGTAGATGTCGTCGACCTCATAGGCGAGATGGCCGAAGAAGCGATCCTCGCCATACTTCTCCTCGTCCCAATTCCAGGTGAGCTCGACCAGCGGCGCGCCGCGCGACTGCGGTTGCGTCTTCAGCGCCTCGAGATCGTCCGCCGAGCACAAGAACACCAGCGTGAACCGCCCCTTGTCGTTCTCGATCCGCCGCACCTCCTTCAACCCGAAAGCATCAACATAGAATTTCAGCGCGACATCGAGATTGCGCACGCGCAGCATGGTGTGGAGGTATCGCATGGTTGTTGCTCCCTGGAACGGGTGGGGTTTTGCTTTGGGCCGGGACGGCGGGGACAGGAGATAGCAGGAAACGGGCAGGAGGGGCAGGGGGCGGGCGCGCGAGGGGAAGCGGCTGGTGGAAACAGACCAGCCAAGCGTGGACCGAATCCGCAGAGCCTGCGGGTGAGCAGGCCATTTTTAATGCACTGTCACCGTAAGCTTGCTCATGCTGAGGGGCGACGGCGGATGAATTTGATCCATCGTCACTGAACCCCACCTCCGCCGGCGCGACCAATTGCTATGCTTCATGCCCTGCTTAGCGCGATCGTGGATATTCTCCTGTCTGCCGCATGGAGCGCGGTCGTCAGGTTCTTCGGCCTGGAAAACGCCGTCGAGATCGCGACGGCCGTCTTCGGTCTTGTCTGCATCGCGATCGGCTCTGTGGTCTTGTTGTTTGGGCACTAACGAGGGAGCGTCGTGAAGACGATCACACTGCTTGCGGTGGCGGCCGTGGTGCTGCTGGAGGTCTTCGGCCCGACGTCGAGCGTCGGCGGCTCGATGAGCTTCATGCTGGTGCTTGCCCTCGTCGTGCTGGCTGTCGCGATTTACGAGGCCTGGTCGAACGGACGCGGCGCAATCGGCTGGGTCGTCAACATCGTCGCCGCCGCCTTCGGCGGCCTGCTTGCGGTTGCGCTCATCGGAATGGGCATGGACGCGATGCTGCCGTACCTTCAGCTCGAAGGTTCGCTCGCGTCCTCGCAAAATCCGGTGAAGTATGTCGTGGTCACACTCGTTGCGATCGTCATCGTGCTGGGATCATGGATCCCGCTCCAGATCGTCAACCGGCTTCGCGACTAGCTGAAGAATGGGGGCTGTCAGTTGCGGGGCGAGGCGACCGAACTGCTCGGCCCGCAGGGTTCGCCCGGCGATGCAGAGCATCGCCCGGCAATGGCCGCTGGAGCCGCCGCCTTCGATCAGGCCGCAATGCGTTGTTCGACCGGGGCCGTCAGCAGCTTGAGCGCCTGGGCGTGTTGCAGGTCGGGGACCGCGATCGCCGTGTGGCTGTAGATCGCATGGCTGCGTGATGTTGCAATCCTGTCCAGGATCTCTTTGCCCTTGATGACGTGAAGGCCCATGCCCTCGTCAGTGGGGAAGATTGCCAGCACCACGTCATAGGCCGCGATGATGGCTCTGAGTGCTTCGGCCTTGTCCTCGGCGACGTCGACGAAAACACGAACATCAGCCGCGAGTTCACGCAGCTCGTCAAAATCCAGCACTGTGGGGTTACTCCAACGCAACGAGACTGAATGGAGCTTGGCGGCGTTGGGTTACTGAAGTGTCAACAAGGCGTGCCGAGCCACAAGTTTCACGACGAGGTGACTTCACGCTCTAGCGCTTTGCTTCGTCCTTGCGAACGTCCACGAGGTTCAAGGTGAGGCCGTCATAACTCAGCTTGAGCCCGCGGCCGACGATCCATATCCATCCCTCCCGGTCCTTGATGGCCTGCGCGTTGAACTGGTCGGAGATCGATTTGACGGCGGCGTCCTGCGCCCCCGGATTGTTCAACTCCGCCTTGACGCGCCAGATCGGGTGCCTGGCGTCGGCCTCCTCGCTGTCGACCGTGACCTTGGCGCCGTTGATGTCGCATTCGAAGGTGTAGGAGTCGCGGCTCCGGCGGCAGAGATAGCGGCGTTGACTGACGAGCTTGCTGGTCTCGTCGAATGTCATCCCCGGCGAGAAGCCGAAGATGTCAGACTTCTTCACGAGGGCGAGGGACGCAGGCTTCAGGAAGCTCGGCTGGATCGCGACGAGGGCTGCGACGGCCACAACGATCAAACCTGCGATGACGATAGCGACCTTCATGAGCACCCCACGAGAAACCTTCAGACCATTATAGGCAGCCGGGCCGTTCTACCATGCCCCCAAAAGCGAAAACCCCGCCTGGGGGAAGCGGGGCTTTCTGGTGGGGTGAAGCTTGGGGATTTCTTTGGGGACTTCAATGATATGACGCGCCAGCCGCAAAATGGTTCAAGCGAAAAACGGAAGGTCCTGCGGCATCTTCACAGGAAGTAGGGAACCCCGCAGAACCCCTGCTTGCGTTTTCGGCCTCGATGGGTTCTAAGCCCCGTCACTTCATGACCACTGGCATGAAATCAGCGCGCCCCCGCGCTTCAGGCCGCGTCCCCAGCAGAGTTGCTCGCGCGCACAAAAGGAATTCAGACATGGCGAAGATGACGAAGACTCAATTGATTGATGCAATTGCCGAGGGCACGCAGCTTTCGAAGAACGACGTGAAGTCGGTGATCGAGTACATGGCGACGGTTGGTTACAAGGAGCTCAACGAGTCCGGCGAGTTCGTCATTCCCGGTTTCGTGAAGATGTCGGTCGTGAACAAGCCGGCGACCGAAGCCCGCATGGGCGTCAATCCCTTCACCAAGGAGCCGATGCAGTTCGCGGCCAAGCCGGCGAGCAAGTCGGTCAAGGCCTCGCCGCTGAAGGTGGCCAAGGACTCCGTCTAAGGCGCTGGCGATGTCGTTGCGGCGGGCGATGCC
>NZ_AJQF01000043.1:0-37268 GCF_000261705.1 Bradyrhizobium genomosp. III
CAAGGTGATGCTCGGCGACGGCGATGCCGAACGTCACCACGACGATCAGGACGAACCACAGAGCGCGCCGGTCGGTTCGTCCCGGCGCGCTCTGCGGTTTCCCGCAAGCCGGACAGACCGAAAGGCCGATCGGGATCTCGGTCTCACAGAACTCGCAGATCATGGGCGCCTCGATCGTGAAGGGCGCGGGGCATCGGCTCTGGGGCCGGACGCGGAAACGCGGGATGCCGCCTCATTCGGCCGGTCAATGCGAATGTTGGAAGATTCGTTCCCGTTACGACCCGCTGCACCTGGGCAGGCAGCCGTTGCCCTCAAAGAAAAACCCCGCGCTTTCGCACGGGGCTCTTCTGGCTGACGGCATTGGATTTCAGCGCCTGGCCGCCAGCCGTATTTCTAACTTAAAGTTGAAAACCCAAAAAGCAACAGCGCCGCGATGACGGAATATGTTCGTTCACCGCAGCGCTGCCATATGACTGGGCGCTGAAATCCCCAGCTTCCATGGGTCCAGGCGGCGTTGAAAAGGTTCAACGCGACATGCCGGAAATCGCGCGCGAGGGACTGGACTTTTTGTTCTCATTTTGTTCTAGTGAGCCGCCTTAAGGACCGCTTGGGAGGTGGACTCATGACCGTCGAAAAACAGCGCGAAGTGATCAGGCTCTGGAACGAGCTCAGGAAGCTCGAGGGCCCGGCCGCGGAAGAGCTCCGCATCCAGATCCTGGAATGCTTCTCGGAAAAGGAAAAAGTGAAGCGGGCGGCTTGATCTGTTCTGGCGGACGCCGACGACACCAGGGGACCCGGCAAGCGCCGTCTGGTCTGACGGCTCGCGCTTGATCGGCGGCTTGCGCAGGGGCGACGAGGCGACCAACTTGAAGTTCGTCTCGGCGGGTGTGGTTGCCGGCGCGAGCATTCGCCGCTGATGCTTCAGGAAACGAATATGTGCCGTCAGCGTTAGGCTGCATGACATGCCCGCGATGCGCCAAGCCGATGATGGCAACGTCCGCCAACAGCTTTCGATGCGAACCTTGCCGCGAGATCGTCATCGTGTTTGCGGTCGTCTCGAAATTCCTGCCGCCGAAGATTGTGCCGACGGCGAGTCACGCCGCTGAAGAGGTTGCGTCGCGCGCTTTCATCGATCGTTAGGAATCGCTTCGCACTGATTTTTCCGACTCCGATTCGTTCCTTGAGAACGAAATGGAGTCGGATGCAGAACATGTTGCGCCTGCCGCGCGCGATGCGGCCACACACATCAAGACGAGACAACGTGATGCTTCGCACAGTCCCGCCCGCGCCTCCTCCGTAAGGAGTGAGGCGAGGGAGAGCGACATGAATGCGTGCTGGTTTCTCGCCGAGATCGCGAAAGTGTTCTGGTACGATCGACACCCACGCTTGCGCAACGGCAAGCCGTCGGTGCCGCAAGTGCCGCCGCCGGGATCGAAATTTCCCGAGGCCTCGTCTCCCGATGCGACGTGAGCCGATCGTCGTGCCTGCGCGCACGTTTTGTTAAGAGTTGCTCCGCGCCGATTTCTTCAATTCCGATTCGTTCTTCGAGAACGAAATGGTGTCGAAGCTGGAACAAAGCCGGTCGCCAGGCTGCGGTCGCTTCGGCTTCCTGCGATATGGCAAGCGGCTCGCTGGAAATCGCAGGCGCTCCGCAAACTCCTAACGATCATTTGCGCGGAAGCCGATAACCCTATTCGGTTAGGTTAAAAGCCCAATCGCGTTGCGCTTGTCGCTCGTTGCGGTAGGTGTCTGGCAAGGACAAGCAAGAAACGACCTTTGCCAAGAAGCATTTTATCATGACACCTTTTTCAGAGCCGTCCTTTTACCAAGGCGACCGACAGACCTACCGGCGCGTCGCCATCGTCGGCGCGCTGTTCTGTCTCGCTTTCGTGGTGATCAGCTTCTCGCTGCGGCCGCAGCTCGAGGACACGCGCGTCGCGGTCAAGGCCGACCGGCTGGTGCGCACGGCGGGCCAGGCGGCGCACGCCAATTAAAGCGGCGCTAGCGATCGTCGCTGTACATGCGATCGTCTGCCGGCAACTGCGGGCTCGCGGTGCCGCGCGAGGCGAGCGCCACGAAACCGGCATAGCCGGACAAATTGAGCAAAACTTCGAGCCACGCGGGCATGTCGGGCCTCTTCCGCTCTCTGCGTGAAGGGGGATTCAACGTCCGCGCGCATTTCTGGTTCCGTGCTCTTGCCAAGAAATGCGGAAGAAATTCGAAGGAAACTCAAAGCGGAGAAGAGGGGTCGAGCCGGCGGCCGAGGGTCGCGACGGATTCGCTCGACGGCTGCTCTTTCAGGAACTCGGCGATCGCCCGCGCCAGCTCGCCGTCGCTCATCGGCGTCGGCGGGGGGTGCAGCGTCCCGACACCGAAGCTGCGTACGATCTCATCGTAGTGCTGATCGTCGGATCTGGGAACCAGCCTGCGGATTCGGGCCAGCAAAGTGGATAACGGCAAACTCTCCTCCTCGGTCGTTCGCCCCGCTGGCAGCAATCGTGGTCTGCTGCCATCTGCTCCCGTGAAACTGAAAACCCCGCCAGCATCGCGGAGATGCTGACGGGGCTTCGTGCTGTCGCCTCGACCCGGATGGCGGAGGCTCCCGCACTTGAGGAGGCAATCCCCGGCCGGCGATTTCGTTCCGGCTGGATCGACCTTTTTTGCTGTGGCCGGTTCCGCGCCCTGCGCGCAACCATCGCAGGCGCTCGTCGTTATCTCCGCGAGACGCGAAGGAGGAGAGCATGAAAAAAACACTGGCAGTTCTGGCCACCGTCGCAGCCGTTGGCGTGACCGCGGTTGCGGCCCCTGCGCCTGCCGAGGCGCGCGGGCGCGGCATTGGCCCGGGCCTCGCATTCGGCCTCGCCGCCGGCGCGATCACCGCGGGTGCGGTCGCAGCGTCCCATCCGTACGGCTATTACGGCCCGCGCTACGGCTATTACGACGGCCCCGACTATTATTACGGGCCGGGCTCCTACGCCTATTACGGCGGCGGACCGTACTACCGGCACCATCACCACTGGCGCCACTGGTAGTCTCGTTCAAGCGAAAAGCCCGGAGCGATGCTCCGGGCTTTTTTCACGGTGCATTGATCGGGACGTGAATTACGGCCAGAGCGAGGGCCGTTCGACCTTGCGGGCGTTCTCCAGGGTCGACACGAAATACTCTTCGCGCTCGCGCTTGAATTTTTCCTGCGTGGCACGGAAGGCGGCGACACGGGCGGCGATTTCGTCGCGCTCACGAGCTTTGCGTTCTTCGTCTTCGGTCATGACCATCCCCTCGGGTTTACTTAACTCAACTCAAGCGCTGCCGCCGCATCATCTTGAGTCGCATTGACCCATCCATTGGGGCTCCTGAATGGGGCGTCAATGGGGAGGAGGCATTGCAGGATTGTGATATGCGAAGGTCGGAAAAAATTGCCGAGCATCTCGCGTTAGCGCTTGATAAGAGCGTCAACAATCTTGCCGCTTGTGCATGATGCTTGTCAGGCGAAACGAATCGGAGGCCGCGATTGATTGCATCGGATCTTCAGAGCGGCGTTGAACGGCTCGGCGACATGATCGCCGAGGCAAGGGTCATCGTGCCGTTCACCGGCGCCGGCATCTCGACCGAATGCGGCATTCCCGACTTCCGCTCGCCGGGCGGAATTTGGACGCGCAACCGTCCGATCCCGTTCGACGAATTCGTCGCGAGCCAGTCAGCGCGGGACGAGTCCTGGCGCCGCCGTTTTGCGATGGAGGAGGTCTTCGCGGCGGCAAAACCCGGCCGCGGCCATCGGGCGCTGGCCTCGCTCTACCGCGCCGGCAAGGTTCCCGCCATCATCACCCAGAACATCGACAATCTGCACCAGGCCTCCGGCTTCGCCGGCGAGCACGTGATTGAACTTCACGGCAATACCACTTATGCGCGCTGTATCGGATGCGGGCAGGCCTATCCGCTCGACTGGGTGAAGCGTCGCTTCGACGGCGACGGCCTCGCGCCAAACTGCACCGCGTGCGGTGAGCCGGTGAAAACCGCCACGATCTCCTTCGGCCAGATGATGCCCGATGATGAAATGCAGCGCGCGACCGCATTGTCGCAGGCCTGCGACCTCTTCATCGCGATCGGTTCCTCGCTCGTGGTGTGGCCCGCGGCGGGCTTTCCGATGATGGCGAAGAACGCCGGTGCACGTCTGGTGATCATCAACCGCGAGCCGACCGAGCAGGACGACATTGCCGATCTCGTCATCCACCACGACATCGGCGAAGCACTCGGGCCCTTTGTCGGCAATTGATGCATCAATTTGATTCGCGGCTGTGCAAGCTGTTCATAGGTTCCGGCGAATCTCTTTTTTATCTATGCCTCGCAACCGGGAGTGTTATCTTTTGAGTCGAAAGATTCGCGTCGCGTCCAGTTGAGAAGGTTCTCGAAAGACGCATGATTCGATACCGCTGCTGAGGCGGGTCGCATGACAGTGTGGGGTCCGGGGTTATGGGGTCGTCGGACGGATTTGAGTCCAAGAAGCTCGGGGTTCCCGGGCAGGGGGCATCGCCCGGGCGGATCACGCCGGGCGAGCACGGCAGTGCCGGTCGCGAGAGCGGGCTCAGTCCGTTCAGCGGGCTCGGCGAGACCAGCGCCAATCTCGTTGAAGTCCACGGCGTCATCAAATGGTTCGACGCCTCCAAGGGCTATGGCTTCATCGTTCCCGACAATGGTTGGCCGGACGTGCTCCTACACGTTACCGTGCTTAGGCGCGACGGCTTCCAGACCGCCTATGAAGGCGCCCGCATCGTCGTCGAGTGCATCCAGCGCGCCAAGGGTTACCAGGCGTTCCGCGTGGTTTCGATGGACGAGTCGACCGCGATCCATCCGGCGCAGATGCTGCCGCCGCGCACCCATGTCACGGTCACCGCGACCAGCGGGCTGGAACGGGCCCAGGTCAAATGGTTCAACCGGCTGCGCGGCTTCGGCTTCCTGACCTGCGGCGAGGGCACGCCCGACATCTTCGTGCACATGGAGACGCTGCGCCGCTTCGGCATGACCGAGCTCAGGCCCGGCCAGTATGTCCTGGTCCGCTTCGGGCCCGGCTCCAAGGGCATGATGGCGGCCGAGATCCACCCCGAGACCGGATCGCCGGGATTGCAGTCGCACTAAGCGCGAGGAGACTCGCGCTCTGGCGTCCAAGTCCCTGCAAGCTTTCAAATCCCCCAAGCTTCATTTCCCGCAATCGTGAGCAGGGCCGCGTCGGCAGACCGGTGCGCCTCTGGCTTTTCCGGCGACCGCCGCGTAAGGACTGGTCCAGTCCCACGCCTCGAGTGCCCCCATGAATCCTGATCGAAAGGCTGTCTGGTCCGCCCTGAAGGGCTGGCTTGCCGCCATCCTCGTCATCGCCGGCTGTGCTGTTGCCGGCGCGCCCGCCGGCGCCGCCAGCTTCCAGCCGCTCGAGATCGTCACCAAGAACGGCGTGCAGGTGTTCTCGGTGGAAGTGGCGACGACCGAGGAGGAGAAGCAGACCGGCCTGATGTACCGCAAGGAGCTGGCGGACGGCAAAGGCATGCTGTTCGACTTCAACCCCGAGCAGGAGGTGTCGATGTGGATGAAGAACACCTATGTCTCGCTCGACATGATCTTCATCCGCGCCGACGGCCGCATCCTGCGCATCGCCGAGAATACCGAGCCGATGTCGACCAAGATCATCTCGTCCCGGGGGCCCGCCCGGGCCGTGCTGGAGGTGGTGGCGGGAACGGCGCAGAAATACGGCATCCGCCCCGGCGACCGCGTCGGCCATCCGCTGTTCGGCAGCAAATAGGCGGGCGGGCGAGCGCCTGCCGGACCCTGGAAGCTTGCCGGCGCTTTGGAAGCCTTGCTGGCGCCTTGGAAGCCTTGCTGGCGCCTTGGGAAGCGTGTATCGACGGGGCTCGCCGGACATTCGGGGTATAGCGCAGCCTGGTAGCGCGGCAGTTTTGGGTACTGCAGGTCGTTGGTTCGAATCCAGCTGCCCCGACCAGTCCCGAGGGTGAATCTCCCGGACTTTTTCCCTCCGACCTCCGACGTGATCTGACAGGCGGCGTTTCCGCGACTTCGGCGCGATGTTTCAAGCGGTTGCGGCGCGCTGACCGGGACAGAATTGCCGACGCAGCATCGAACCTTTCGCTGTCGCCACAGACATATGTGTATTGGGGATTTCAGCGCCCAATGTCTAAACGGACGCCGCCAAGCGATGATATTCCGCTTGCGCGGCGTTGCGCTTTTCGGCTGCCGCCTTTTCGGATCCGGCCAATCAGCTCGAGGCGTACCAGCCGAGCGGAAAAGGCAGCAGCGGCCATATCCCGTGGTTGTCGTTGGCGGCTTTCGTCGGTTCTTGCGCCGGCGTCCTTGCGATTGGCGCAGGAGGTGTCGATCGCAGCGCCAGGCGCAGACGTTCACACTGCAAATTCATTGTGGTCGCCCTGACGAGATTCTCGAAATTTCAATTCACAAAATTGGACGTCAGCTCAATCAAATCGCCACGCGCCCAAGATGGCGCGGTCATTCTCAAATCGTGCGCGTATTGTAGATAAGTCGGCGCCGGCTTTCAACCGATCTCGGCCCCAGGCCGGGAGAAGTAAGGTTGACCGGTTAGGTTAAGGATGAGCGGTTGTTGCGGCCGCTTCGGCGATCGTTATCAGATCGATTCCGGCTCGCGATGGGCTGCCTGCAATTCGTGCTCACACAAGGTCACGGTTCGTCGCAGCGCGCGTATCCTGTGAGTTCTGCGTCATGTCTTTCGATCGCAACTTCAAAACCGTCGGTCCGCAATCGAGCTGGAGCGAGATCTGGCACCTCTGGACCGTGATCGTGCCCCGCCGCTCGATCAACGGGCAGCTCGTGGTCGGCAAGGTCTGGCGCCGCCATGACGGCCGCGACTGGATCTACAAGAAATTCACCGAGTTCGACGGCGAAGAAGCCGCATGAGGCGCGACGAACCATCGTCGCGCCTTGGGCCATTGCTGAGGCCATCGATCTTGGCCCATGGCGGTTGAAGGCCGCGCTTCAACCGCCAGGCGTTGCCGGATCAGGCCGCCTTCGCCGCGGCTGCCGCCGGCTTGGGCGGCGGTGGCTTCAGCGGCTTGTCCTGCTTCTTCGACCACGAGATGTAATAGGCCACCGTCGTCATGATCGCGATGCCGGCGACGCTGACGAAGATCTGTGCGAGCAGCGAGCCCGAGCTCATCGACAGCTCGAAATGGCCGACGAACGACAGGAACACGCCGACGCAGAACACGGCGAGCGACTGCTGGCCGCAGACGATCAGGGGATCGAACACCTTCCATTCCAGTCCCGGCCATTCCTTCGGCACGAAGCGGATCACCAGGATCACGATCACGACGAAGTGGAGGAAGCGGTAGGGCGCAAGGTTGGTCTTGTCGTTGGGATTGAAGGCCGAGAACAGCCATTCCGGGAACATGCCGCCGAACGCGGGGAAGCGGCCGGCCATGGTCATGACCAGCGCGAACAAGAGATAGGCGAGACAGAGATAGAGTGTGATCGGCGCGTTGATCAGCGTCATCGAGCGCCGCGCGCCGCCCATCGCGCACCAGGCGCCGAACACGAACAGCACCTGCCAGCAATACGGGTTGAAGTACCACTGGCCGGCCGGATAGGCATTCAGATTCCAGCCGAAGTGACGCGCCGCCAGCCACAGCACGATCGCCAGCACCATCGTCAAATCGGGCTTGCGCAGCATGAACCACAGCACCGGCGGGAACAGGCCCATCAGCACGATGTAGAGCGGCAGCACGTCGAGATTGAGCGGCTTGAAGCGCAGGAACAGGCCCTGGCGTAGCGTCTCGGTGGCGTTGTCGACGAGGCCGGCGACGTTGAACTCGTTGATCATCTCGCTATCGCCGAAGCGCAGCGCCAGATAGCTGATCGAGGCGATATAGATCACGAACAGGATGATGTGGGCGACGTAGAGCTGCCAGACCCGCTTGGTCAGCCGGGTGGCGCCGACCAGGAAACCGCGCTCCAGCATCATCCGCGCATAGACGAACGAGGCGGTATAACCGGAGATGAACACGAACAGGTCGGCGGCGTCGGAAAAGCCGTAATTGCGCGTCGTGACCCAGTTCACGACGTTGTCGGGGATGTGGTCGAGGAAGATCGCCCAGTTCGCGACCCCGCGAAACAGGTCGAGCCTGAGGTCACGGCCTTTTTCAGGGAGCGTGGCGTTGATGTTCAGGAAGGCCATGCGACGGAAGCTCTCGGAGGGGCGGTTACGCTGATGTCGGCGAAGCAGTGCCGCCGGGCGGGACCCCAGCGCGAACGGCGGGTACGCAATTGTCACGGTGCAGCATAATGACTATACCGTCGGAGAAGGTTGCCCGGGGCCGGAATCACCGATCAGTTCCCAATCGGTGTCTGTATACTATCCCTGAGGTTTCCACCAACTGCTACCGTGACGCATCGAAATCGAACGAAAAGACGAAGAGGCCGGACCGCCAATGACCGCACGCATTTTCAAGCCCGCCAAGAACGCGATGCAATCCGGCCGGTCCAAGACGAAGGAATGGCAGCTCGACTACGAGCCGGAGCAGCCCCGCTCGGTCGAGCCGCTGATGGGCTGGACCTCGTCGGGCGACATGAAGCAGCAGATCACGCTGCGCTTCCACAGCAAGGAAGAGGCTATCGCCTATTGTGAGCGCAAGGGCATCGCGTACCAGGTGATCGAGCCGCAGGATTCGATCCGCCGCCCGGCCGCCTATGCCGATAATTTCTCCTTCCGCCGCGGCGAGCCCTGGACGCATTGAGGGGCGGCTGCTGCGACGTTAATCGACGTGATGTACTCGTCATGCCCGGGCCCGTCCCGCCTGCGCGGCCGAAGCCGCTTCGGCGAGGCGAAGGCCCGGGCATCGACGTTTTGAGCGCGTGAACGAACATGGGTGGCCGGGACAGGCCCGCCATGACGGTGGGGGGAAGGCATTCCTCCCGAACGCGATGGCGTCGCGCCCCGGGTTCGGACCCTTGGCACCAATTCCGCCGCGTGCTTCGCTGCCCCGCATGACACGACCATGACGAGGGTACGGCTATGGCCGGGCGTGACCAGCTCGACGGCGTCGATCTAAAAATACTGTCCGAGCTGCAGCAGGACGGGCGTATCCGCAACAACGAGCTGGCGCTGCGCGTCGGCGTATCCGCGCCGAACTGCCTGCGGCGGCTAAAATCGCTGTTCAGCCGTGGCGTGATCCGGGCGGTGCGCGCGGTCATCGACGAGCGGCGGCTCGGCTATGAGGTGGTCTCGTTCGTCTCGATCCAGCTCGGCAGCCAGGCCCAGCCGGTGCTGGAGGCGTTCGAGAGCTCGATCGCCGCGATCCCGCGCATCCAGCAGTGCTGGCGGATCTCGGGCGACACCGACTATCTCCTGAGATGCGTGGCGCCGAGCGTCGAGAGCATGCGCCAGCAGCTGCTGCATTTCGCGGCGATGCCTGACGTGAAGAACGTTCGGAGCTTCCCCGTGCTGGGTGTCGCGAAGGACGTGCCACTGCCGTTGCAGAACGTCGCGGCGGCGTCTGCGGGCTAGCGGCAGGCCACGCCCGAGCGCAGCCTGCACTGCATTTGCATCAATTGCGAAAGAGTTGGAGGCGATCGCCCTGGTGCACTATAATGCTGATCAAATCACCTAATTCAGAAATGTGATTATCACATCCCAGCAATGCGCTGAGCCGTGATTGATGGTTCCCGTGGTTGGCCTACATGCGAGGTGTGAGCCTCAGCGCGCGTTGCGAGTCGAGGGCTCGCATGTGGGACTTCTTAAGCAGGAAAAGACATCATGACCTCGGTTTCGAAGACGTTCGCAGTTTCCGCCGCGACGCTGTTTGCGTCCGCGTTTCTGGTGCTGACGGCACCGACTGCGAAAGCGGAAGATTATTGCATCACGAACGGCGCCCAGGCCGCTCACGGCTGCGGCTATCCGACGATGGAAGCCTGCCGCGCCGCTGCCGGCGGTATCGGTGGAACGTGCGCGCAGAGCGGCGGGAAGAGCGCGACCGACTCTCTCGCCTATCAGCCGAAGCATTCGCAGTCGCGCAGCAAGCTTCGGAGCGGCGCGCAGACCAACTCGAATTGATCAGAGGTAGGACTGGTGGTTTCGACCTTTACGGCCTTCGGGAGTGATCCCGGGGGCCGTAAACGTCTGAGGAGTACGGCGCCTCAGGGTGCTCGCCCTCTCGGCACGCACGGAAGACCGCGACGTGCTTTCCGGATGATGTCTTAGCGATACCGCCCGCGAAACTCGCGGGGACTGGCGCCGCTCCAGTTGCGGAAGGCGCGCGAAAAACTCTTCTCGTTGCGGAAGCCGGCGATCTCCGCGATGCGTTTGATCGGCGTGCGGCCTCGCATCAGCTCCTGTTTTGCCAGTTCGAATTTTGCCTCTTCCTTGAGGTCGCGCAACGAGGTGGCCTCCTCGCGCAGGCGCCGATGCATGGTGCGAGTGGAGAGCGCAAGCTCGCTTGCGACATCCTCGGCACCGAGACTGCGTCCGCGCGCATTGCGGAGCACGCGGCGGACACGCTCGACCAGCAGCCGGTCGCGCCGATAGGGCAGCACGGTCAACCGCAGCGCGCCCTTGAGCATGTTGTCGAGATCGGCCGGACTGCGCGTCAGCGGCAGCGATAGATAATGCTTGTCGAAGACGATCCGAGCGCAGTCCGCGTCGAAGCGGACGCTTTTGCAGAAGATGGTCGGGTAGACCGAAACGTGTCCCGGCTCAGGATAAGGGAATTCCGCCGCGCGTAGCGCAATCGCGGAATCGACCGCCCAGCAGGAGAAGCCGAGGGCGTAGCGGAGCAGAGTGACGAGGCAGAATTCGCGCAAGGGCCCGAGGTCGCGCAGTTCCCGGATCGAGACGACCGCGGTCTCCTCACTGAGCTCGAGATCGAGCAGCACGTCCTCGGTGAGCAGACGATGATGCCGGCACCAGCGCTTGAGCGCGACCTCCAGCGTCGGCGCCGTGATCGAGGCGCGGCACAGCATGCCGTAGGTACCGAAGGGCAGGCGGCGCGAGAACCAGCCGAGCGCCTCGTCGTCGAGCTCCCGCATGGCATGGCCCGCCAACGCCTCGAACTGGGCGGCGGTGATCCGCCCACCCGGAGAATTGACAAGGTCTGGCGCTACCTGTCCCCGCTGCAGCGCTTCGGCCGGATCCCGTCCGTATCGCGCATAGGCGGCAACCACGCCCCGCACGAAGGCGGTGGGGGTTACGGCGCGGCGCGAGGTCGCGGTGGCGGCTTGAAAAGGCATTGCGAACCTTTGGGAATTCCTCTCGAAAATCCTCGCCAAGTTTGGCGGAAAATGCAACCTTTTCGACCGCAAGAGGGCTTCGATCCGGCTAGGTTCGAAGGTCAAATACGGAGGAATCGCCTTGAACATCCCGAGCATCGACTTCGAACTGGGCGAAGACGTCGGCATGCTGCGCGACACGCTTCGCGCCTTCGTGGAGGCGGAGATCACCCCGCGCGCGGCCGACATCGAGAAGGCCAATCTGTTCCCCGCAGACCTTTGGAAGCGCTTCGGCGACCTTGGCCTGCTCGGCATGACCGCGCCGGAGCAATATGGCGGCTCGAACATGGGCTATCTCGCCCACATCGTCGCCATGGAGGAGATTTCGCGCGGCTCCGCTGCCGTGGGGCTGTCCTACGGCGCCCATTCCAACCTCTGCGTCAACCAGATCCGGCGCAACGGCAATGACGCGCAGCGCCAGCGCTATTTGCCGAAGCTGATCTCCGGCGACTATGTCGGCGCGCTCGCCATGTCCGAGCCGGGCGCCGGCTCCGACGTCGTCTCGATGAAGTTGCGCGCCGACAAGCGCGGCGACCGCTACGTCCTCAACGGCTCGAAGATGTGGATCACCAATGGCGGCGACGCTGACGTGCTCGTCGTCTACGCCAAGACCGATCCGGCGGCCGGCCCGCGTGGCATGACCGCTTTCCTGATCGAGAAGGGCTTCAAGGGTTTTACCCACGGCCAGCATCTCGACAAGCTCGGCATGCGCGGCTCCAACACCTATCCCTTATTCTTCGACGAGTGCGAGGTGCCGGAGGAGAACGTGCTCGGCAAGGTGGGCGAGGGCGTCAAGGTGCTGATGTCCGGCCTCGACTATGAGCGCACGGTGCTCTCGGGCGGTCCGCTCGGGATCATGGCGGCCTGCATGGATGCGGTCGTGCCCTACATGCACGAGCGCAAGCAGTTCGGCCAGCCGATCGGCGATTTCCAGCTGATGCAGGGCAAGCTCGCCGACATGTATGCGACGTGGCAGGCCACTCGCGCCTATGTCTATGCGGTGGGACGCGCTTGCGACCGCGCCGACCACGCCCGCAGCTTGCGCAAGGATGCGGCGGCGGCGATCCTCTATTCCGCGGAGAAGGCAACGTGGATGGCCGGCGAGGCAATCCAGGCGCTTGGCGGCGTCGGCTACACCAGCGAATTCCCCGTGGGGCGTCTCTGGCGCGACGCCAAGCTCTACGAGATCGGCGCGGGGACGTCCGAAGTTCGCCGCATGCTGATCGGCCGCGAACTGATGTCCGAGACGGCTTAAAACCTTCACCTCATTGGAATCAACATGCCGCTCCATTCCAGCATCGATCCATCTTCATCAGACTTTTCGCGCAATGCAGAAGCCATGCGCACGCTTGTCGCCGACTTGCGCGAAAAGCTCGCCCAAGTCGCTGGCGGCGGCGGCGAGGCCTCGCGCAACCGCCACACCTCGCGCGGCAAGATGCTGGCACGCGAGCGCGTCGACCTGCTGGTCGATCCCGGCACCTCGTTTCTGGAGCTGTCGCCGCTCGCGGCCTATGGCCTCTATGGCGGCGACGTGCATTCGGCGAGCGTCGTGACGGGGGTGGGTCGTATTTCGGGGCGCGAATGCATGATCGTCGCCAACGACGCCACCATCAAGGGCGGCACTTACTACCCCATGACGGTGAAGAAGCATCTGCGCGCGCAGGACGTGGCGCGGCAGAACAATCTGCCCTGCGTCTACATGGTCGATTCCGGCGGCGCCTTCCTGCCGCTGCAGGACGAGATCTTCCCGGACGAGCGGCATTTCGGCCGCATCTTCTATAACCAGGCGCAGATGTCGTCCCAGGGCATTCCGCAGATCGCCATCGTGATGGGCTCCTGCACCGCCGGCGGTGCCTATGTCCCCGCGATGTCGGACGAGAGCATCATCGTGCGCAATCAAGGCACCATCTTCCTCGGCGGCCCGCCGCTGGTGAAGGCCGCGACCGGCGAGGTCGTCAGCGCCGAGGAGCTCGGCGGCGCCGACGTGCATTCGCGCCAGTCGGGCGTCACGGACCACTATGCCCAGAACGATGCCCATGCGATCGGCATCGCGCGGCGCATCGTCGGCACGCTGAAGCCGTCGGTGCGGCCGAACCTCAACATGCACAAGCCGCGCGATCCGCTGTTCGCGGCCGAGGAGATCTACGGCGTGGTGCCGGTCGACGGCAGAAAGCCGTTCGACGTGCGCGACATCATCGCCCGCGTCGTGGATGGCTCCGAGTTCGACGAGTTCAAGAAGCTCTACGGCACGACGCTGGTCTGCGGCTTCGCCCATATCTGGGGCTATCCGGTCGGCATCATCGCCAACAACGGCATTCTCTTCAGTGAGAGTTCACTGAAGGGCGCCCATTTCATCGAGCTGTGCTGCCAGCGCGGCATTCCCCTGGTGTTCCTGCAGAACATCACCGGCTTCATGGTCGGCAAGAAATACGAGGCCGGCGGCATCGCGCGCGACGGCGCCAAGCTCGTGACCGCGGTTGCGACTGCCTCGGTGCCAAAGTTCACCGTCGTGATCGGCGGCTCCTATGGCGCCGGCAATTACGGCATGTGCGGCCGCGCCTACTCGCCGCGCTTCCTCTGGATGTGGCCGAACGCGCGCATCTCGGTGATGGGCGGCGAGCAGGCCTCGATGGTGCTGAGCCAGGTCCGGCGCGACAATATCGAGGCCAAGGGCGATAGCTGGTCGAAGGAAGAGGAAGACAAATTCCGCGAGCCCATCCGCGCACAATACGAGAGCCAGGGACACCCGTACTACGCGACCGCGCGGCTGTGGGACGACGGCGTGATCGACCCCGCCGACACGCGCCTCGTGCTCGGCCTTGGCCTCTCGGCGGCGTCGAATGCGCCGATCGAGCCGACGAAATTCGGCCTGTTCAGGATGTGATGCGATGGACCACTCAAAGCTCTACCGTCGTTTTCGCACGCTCCTGATCGCCAACCGCGGCGAGATCGCCTGCCGCGTCATCCGCACCGCGCGTGCCATGGGGCTGCGCACGGTCGCGGTCTATTCCGAGGCCGACCGCGACGCGATGCATGTCGCGCTCGCCGACGAGGCCGTGCTGCTCGGGCCGGCGCGGGCCCGCGACAGCTATCTCAATGTCGAGCGGCTGATCGAGGTCGCGCGCAAGACCGGCGCCGAGGCCGTGCATCCCGGCTACGGCTTCCTGTCGGAGAATGCCGAATTCGCACGGGCCTGCTTCGATGCAGGGCTGGTGTTCGTCGGTCCGACCGCCGGGATGATGACGGCGATGGGCTCGAAGTCCGGCTCGAAAGAGCTGATGGAGAAGGCCGGCGTGCCGCTGGTGCCCGGCTATCACGGCGAAGCCCAGGACGAGGCGACGCTTTCGAAGGCGGCCGACAAGATCGGCTTCCCGATTTTGGTGAAGGCCTCCGCCGGCGGCGGCGGCCGCGGCATGCGCATCGTGCGCTCGGCCGACGAGCTTGCGCCTGCGATCGTCAGCGCCAAGCGCGAGGCCAAGGCCGCGTTCGGCGACGATCGCATGCTGATCGAAAAGTATGTCGATAATCCCCGGCATATCGAAGTGCAGATCATTGGCGACAGCCATGGCAATCTGCTGTCGCTGTTCGAGCGCGAATGCACGCTGCAGCGCCGGCACCAGAAGGTGATCGAGGAGGCGCCGTCGCCGACGCTCAATCCCGCCCAGCGCGAGGCGGTCTGTGCCGCCGCGCGAAAAGCGGCCGGAGCGGTGAACTATGTCGGTGCCGGCACCATCGAGTTCGTCTCCGACGGCAAGGACGTGTTCTTCATCGAGATGAACACACGCCTGCAGGTCGAGCATCCCGTGACCGAGCTGATCACCGGGATCGACCTCGTGGAATGGCAGCTGCGCGTCGCCTTCGGCGAGGCGCTGCCGCTGAAGCAGGACGAGATCAAGCTCAACGGCCACGCCGTCGAGGCGCGCGTCTACGCGGAGAATCCGACCAAGAACTTCATGCCGTCGGTCGGGCGGATCTCGACCTGGCGGCTGCCCGCAGAGACCGGTGGCCTACGCATCGACGCCGGCTACCGCGAGGGCGATAGCGTCTCGCCTTACTATGACGCCATGCTCGCAAAAATGATCGCATGGGCGCCGACGCGGGATGTCGCGATCGAACGGCTGAACCGCGGGTTGGAAGAGTCCGATGTCCGCGGCATCGTCAGCAACATCCCGTTCCTGTCGGCGCTGATGACGCATCCGAAGGTGCGGACGAATGCGATCGATACCGGCTTCATCGAGCGTGAGCTGGCGGTGCTGACACAGGCCGCGCCGGCGCCGGGTGAGCTCGAACTGTGCGCCGCAGTGGCCGCTATCATCAGCGACGAGCAGCGGGCCGCCCAAGCGGAGGCGAATTCGCCCTGGCAAACCTTTGGCTGGCAGCCGGTCGGCCGCCGGCAGCGCAGCTTTGCCTTTCGCGTCGGTCACGGCCCCGAGCAGAAGATCGTGCTGAACTACGGCAGCGGCCCGTCCACGCTTGTCATCGGCGAACGCGAATTGGCGTTCGCGATCACGCCACGCGACGGCGGCTTCGACCTGACGCTTGATGGCGTCAAATCCTCGGTCGCCGCAGTCATCGCCGGCCATGAGCTTTACTTGCGCACGCGCAACGGCCGCTTCGACCTGCATTGGGTCGATCCGTTCGGCGGTGAGACCGAAGAGCAGACCGGCCAGGACAAGATCGCAGCGCCGCTGCCGGGCACCGTCGTCGCCGTGCTGGCCGAGGAGGGGGCCAAGCTCGAGAAGGGGGCGCCGATCCTGACGCTGGAAGTGATGAAGATGGAGCAGACGCTGCGCGCGCCCTATGCCGGCGTCTTGAAGTCCATCAAGTGCAAGGTCGGCGACATCGTGCAGGAGGGCGTCGAACTCGCGGTGGTCGATCCTGCGGGAGAGTGACATGAGCGACCCCGTCCGCATCATCGAAATGGGGCCGCGCGACGGCCTCCAGAACGAGAAGACGCCCGTCAGCGTCGAAGCCCGTATCGCCTTCGTCGAGGCGCTGGTCGCGGCCGGCCTCGATACGGTCGAGGTCGGGGCGTTCGTCTCACCCAAGGCGATCCCGCAAATGGCAAGCTCGGATGCCGTGCTGCGCGGCGTGAGCGGCATCAAGGGCGCCGAATTCCACGTGCTGGTGCCCAACGAGAAGGGCTATGACGCCGCGCGCGCCGCGGGCGCGAAAGTGGTTTCGGTGTTCGCGGCGGCGTCCGAGGGCTTTTCGCGCGCCAACATCAATTGCACCGTTGCGGAGTCCATTGAGCGGTTCAGGCCGGTGCTGGCTCGTGCCAAGGCTGACGGCGTCAGGGTGCGCGGCTATATCTCCTGCGTGCTGGGCTGTCCGTTCGACGGTGAGATCAAGCCGAAGGCCGTCGCCGATCTTGCGAGCACGTTGTCGGAGCTCGGCTGCTACGAGATCTCGCTCGGCGACACCATCGGCGTCGGCACGCCTGATAAGGCCAAGGAGATGCTGCGCGCGGTTGCCGCCAACATTCCCGCCGCCAAGCTTGCAATGCATTTCCACGACACCTACGGCCAGGCGCTCTCCAATCTCTATGCCGGCCTGGAGGAGGGCGTCCGCGTCATCGACGCCGCGGCCGGCGGCCTCGGCGGCTGCCCCTACGCGCCGGGAGCGACCGGCAACGTCGCGACCGAGGACGTCGTCTACATGCTCGAGGGCATGGGTGTCAGGACCGGCGTCGACATGGAGAAGCTGCTGGCGGCCACGAACGAGATGAGCGGCGTGCTGGGCAAGCCGCCCGTGAGCCGGGTCGCGTCCGCACTGAATGCGAAGAAGAAGCGGGCCGCGACTTCAGCTCCGTAGGGTGGGCAAAGGCGCGAAGCGCCGTGCCCACCATCTTTCGATTGTTGAGACAGGTGGTGGGCACGCTTCGCTTTGCCCACCCTACGAGACCTCCCGTCAGGCCGCCTTCAGCCCCACATCCGGCAGACGCGGCCGGCTCTTCAGCGCCTTGGCCATCATCGCCTCGACCTCGGCCTTCTCCTGCGGCAGCAGCGCGAGGCGCGGCGGGCGGGTCAGCGCGGTACCACGGCCCATGATGTGCTCGCACAGCTTGATGCACTGGACGAGATCGGGGCGCGCATCGAGGTGCAAGAGCGGCATGAACCATTCGTAGATCGGCATCGCCTCGGCGAGGCGGCCGGCCTTGGCGAGGCGAAACAGCGTCTCGCCCTCGCGCGGGAAGGCGTTCGACATGCCGGAGACCCAGCCCACGGCGCCCATGGCGATACTCTCGACGATGACGTCGTCGAGGCCTGCGAACAGCACGAAGCGGTCGCCGACCATGTTGCGGGTATCGATGAAGCGCCGCGTGTCTCCGGACGAATCCTTGAAGCAGACTACGGTCTCGACGTCGGCGAGCGTGGCGAGAATGTCCGGGGTGACGTCGTTCTTGTAGATCGGCGGATTGTTGTAGAGCATCACGGGCAGGTCGGTCGCGGAGGCAACGGCGCGGAAATGCGCGGCAGTCTCGTGCGGCTTGGACGAATAGACCAGCGCCGGCATCACCATCACGCCGTCGATGCCGACGCGCGCGGCTTCCTTCGCCGTCTCGACCGCAAACGCCGTGGTGAATTCGGCGATGCCGCACAATACGGGCACGCGGCCGGCGGCGACCGACTTGGCCGTCTCCATGATCGCGACCTTCTCCTTGCGCTCCAGCGAGGTGTTCTCGCCGACCGAGCCGCAGACGATCAGTCCGGAGACGCCGTCGCGGATCAGACCGTCCATCACCTTCGCGGTTGCATCGATGTCGAGCGAGAGATCGTCGTGGAATTGCGTGGTGACGGCCGGGAAGACGCCTTCCCAGGAAACGCGGCGGCTCATTGATTTGACTCCAAGTAAGATTGACGGCGGGGGGCTGGATCCGCCGGGCGTGGTGAAGAGGCTGACGGGTGGGATCAGAGCGTCGCGCCGACCTTGCGCAGCTCGGCGAGAACCGGTGCCTTGGGCAGCCAGATCTTGTCGAACTCGGCAATGACGGCTTCGGTGTCGCCGGCGGGGACCTGGCGGATCGGGATCGGCGCGTTCTTGAAATTCTCGATCAGCGCGGGCTCGTTGCCGGCGAGTTCGTCGATCTGCGCATCCAGCGTCGCCTTGACCGTCTTGGCGATCAGCTCGCGGTCGGCAGCGGGGAGCGACTGCCAGACCCGTCCGGAGACGACGGCCGCCATCGGCATGAAGACGGCATTCATCTGCAGGATCACCTTGGAGACCTTGTCGAAACGCTGGTTCCAGGAGAATTCGAGATCGGCCTCGAGGCCGTCGACCTGGCCGTTGGCCATGGCGTCGAACACCTGTGGCGTGGGGATCGGCGTCGGCGCAGCGCCGAGGGACGAGTAGAAGTCGCGATAGACCGGCGTCGGGTTGATGCGCAGCTTCATGCCCTTGATGTCGGCGAGCGTCGTCAAATCCTTCGACGAGAACACCGCGCGCATGCCGGTGATGCCCCAGCCAAGCCCGATCGTTCCGGTTTCCTGCGGCAGCACGTCGAACAGTTTGACGGCCGCCGGATGCCGCACGAATTTCGCCACCGCCGGCGTCGAGCGCACGATGTAGGGCGCGTTGATCGCGGCGATGTGCGGCACGCGCGAGCCGAGCTCGGCGGCCTGGATGAAGCCCATGTCGAGCGCTCCGGACTGCAATTGCTGCATCATCGCGGGCTCGTTGCCGAGCTGGCCGGAATGGAACACGGTCAAGGTCAGGCGGCCGTTGGTTGCGGCCTTGAGATCGTCGCCGAATTTGAGCGCGGCCTTATTCCAGGAATGGCCGTTCGGCGTGATCAGGCCGAGGCGGAATTCCTTGGTCTGGGCGAGCGCCAACGACGGTGCGAACACCGATGTGGCGGCACTGGCGGCGAGAAAGCGGCGGCGTGTAAGCGGCATGGTCGGGCTTCCTTTTGAACGGGCCTATTTGATGAGGATCAGCGAGAGCGACGGATAGAGCGAGAGCAGCACGAGGAGGACGCAGGAGATGACGAAGAAGGGCAGCGTCACCATGAACATCTTGCCGGGCTTGGCGCCGGTGACGGCGGCCGCGACGAAGAAGCAGAGCCCGACCGGCGGCGACAGCAGGCCGAGCACGAGATTGATGACCACCACGACGCCGAAATGCCGGGGATCGATGTGATAGACCTCGGTTGCAACAGGCAGCAGGATCGGCACCGTCATGATCAGGCCGGGAATGCCGTCGATGACCGTGCCGATCACCAGCAAGATGACGTTGCAGATCAGCATGAAGCTGACCGGGTCTTTGGCAGCCGTCTGGATCCAGGCAGCCGTCTCCTGCGGCACCTTGCCGAAGATCAGGACCCAGGAGAACACGGCGGCGGCCGCGACCAGGAACAGCACGATCGCCGAATAGATCGCGCTGCGCAGCATCATCTGCGGCAGCTGCGAGAACTCGAACTCCCTGGTCCAGTATTTTCCGACGAGTGCGGCAGCCACCGCGCCGACGGCGGCGGATTCCGTCGCATTGGCAAGGCCGCTCAGAATCGTGCCGACGATGACGACCGGGATCAGCAGCGTCGGCGACGTCCGCAGGATCGTCATGACGCGCTGGCGCGGTGTCTGATAGTCCGCACGCGGATAGTTGTAGACGTAGCCCATCAGCGCGATGACGAGGCAGAACATCACGGTGAGGATGACGCCCGGCACGATGCCGGCGATCAGCATGTCGCTGACCGAGACCTGCGCGAGCACGCTGTAGACCACGAACATCACCGAGGGCGGTATGATCGGTCCGAGCATGCCGCCATAGGCGGTCAGTCCCGCCGCAAACGTCTTGTCGTAACCCTTCTTCTCCATCTCCGGCACCATGATCTGGGCCATGATCGCGACCTGCGCGGTCGCCGATCCCAGGATCGAGGAGATGAACATGTTGGCGAGGATGTTGACGTAGGCGAGCCCGCCTTTGAGCGAGCCGACGAAGGCCATCGCCATGTCGACGATGCGCCGTGTGATGCCGCCGCCGTTCATGATCTCGCCGATCAGGATGAAGAGCGGGATGGCGATCAGGCCGTAGCTGTCGACGCCGCCGAACAGCTGCAGCGGATAGGACTGGAACAGCACGGGATTGCCGGATGCCGCGATGTAGACGAGCCCGGCGAGGCACAGGCAGAGGCCGATCGGCACGCCGACCAGCATGAAAACCATAAAGGCCGCTGACGTGATCATCAGTTGACCCCGTCGAGCTCGGAGAGCTGGAAGCCCTTTGGCGGCACGCGCGGCACCAGCCCGAGATCTTCCAGCAAATTGGCGAGGCCGTGAACGGTCATCGACACCGCGAAGATCGGCAGCGTCAGGTAGAGCACCCAGGTCGGCCAGTTCAGCGTCTGCGTGTGCTCGGTGTAGAGGAAGTTGAAGGTTTCGGCCGCGAGCTTGCGCCCGTCGAAGCCGGCGCGGGCGAGGCCAACCGGATCCATCCAGAGCATGCAGGTGACGATCAGGGCGGCACCGAACACGACGACGAGGCCGGTCGAGATCACCTTCGCGATCTTCTGGTGCTGCGGCGAAAGACGTTCCGTCAGCATGGTCACCGCGAAGTCGAGCCGCAGGCGCGTCATCGCGGAGGCGCCGATGAAGGTCAGCCAGACCACGCAATAAACAGCGGATTCGTCGATCCAGTAGATCGGAAAGCGCGCGTAGCGGGTGACGACGTTCACCAGGATCAGGCCGGTCAGCACGTACATCAGGCCCATCAGCGCAAGGCGCTCCACGGCGAGCAGGGCGCTGGAGGCGCGAATGACCATCCGTCGAACGCTGAACGCGCGGTTGGCCGGGATCGTCTGCTCGATCATGAAAGAGGCCCCACACCCCGAAAATTGTCGTGCTATCGACAAATGTATAATTTATACAATTTGGGTGTCAAACGGAGATTGGGGTCATTTCGGCGGCAGGCCGCGCTTTTGCTGGGCACGCCGCTTTGCGGGGCACCCGGCTTTTGCTGGAGCGCCCGACATGCAAGAGAGAGACCGCTTCGGCCGGACGAGTCGGGAAGGACAACAGAAGGTCAGATGAAACAGCCTCTGAAGCATCGCACCCTGTCGGCCGCGATCGTCGACCAGCTCAGGCAGGCGATCCTCGACGGTACCTATCCGGCCGGATCGCAGTTGCGGCAGGATGCCCTTGGCGAGGCCTATGGCGTCAGCCGCATCCCGGTGCGCGAGGCGCTGTTTCAGCTCGAGGCCGAAGGCCTGGTGCGGATTGTTCCGCAGAAAGGCGCCATCGTCTCCGAGCTGTCACTGGACGAGATCAACGACGTCTTCGATCTGCGGCGCATTCTGGAGCCGCGCCTCCTGGCGCAGTCGGCGCCGCATTTCACTGCTGACGATTTCGACGGGCTCGACGACATCCACAAGAGTTTCGAGAAGGCGATCAAGGCGCGCAATGTCAGCGAATGGGGCCAGCTCAACGCCGACTTCCACCTGGCGCTCTATGTTCACGCCCCGCAGCCGCGCACGCGCGCGATCGTGCTGTCGCTGCTCCAGACCAGCGACCGCTACACGCGGCTGCAGCTCTCCAACACCAAAGCGATGGGGACGGCCGAAAAGGAGCACGCCCATATGATCGCGCTCTGCCGCGCGCAGAAGGTCGAGGAGGCCTGCCGCTTCCTGGAGCGGCACATCGAAGCCGTGCGCAAAGATCTGTTGCAGGTGGTGGCCGGTAGCGTGGTCGCGCCGAAGGTGCGGCGGAAGACCGAGCCGTAATCGCTGCACGCGTAGGGTGGGCAAAGGCGCATCGCGCCGTGCCCACCATCTCTCCGTGATCATCGACAGGTGGTGGGCACGCTGCGCTTTGCCCACCCTACGGCACCTGTGACGTCGTTACCTGCTCCCGTCCGGCCCCATCACCAGATCCGGCAGCCCGGTCGAAATCGCCGGGAAGAAGCACAGCAGCAGCACTGCGAGCATCATCAGCAGCACGAAGGGTAGCGTACCCCAGATCACCTCGCGCAAGGGGATGTCCGGCGCGACGTTGCGGATGACGAAGATGTTGAGGCCGACGGGCGGATGGATCAGCCCCATCTCCATCACGATGGTCATGACCACGCCGAACCAGATGATGTCGAAGTTCGCGGCACGGAGCGGCGGCAGGATGATCGGTGCCGTCATCAGGATGATCGAGACCGGCGGCAGGAAGAAGCCGAGCACGACGACCATGACGAGGATCGCAAACAGCAACTCCCAGCGCGGCAGGTGCATCGCGACGATGGATTCGGCGACCGATTGCGAGATGTGCAGATAGCTCATCACGTAGGAATAGAGCAGCGACATGCCGATGATCATCATCAGCATGGTCGATTCCCGGATCGTCGACTTCATGATGGGCGCAAGGTCGCTCGGCCGCCACACGCTGTAGATCGCCGCGATCAGCGCCAGTGCCAGCAGGCCACCGAGGCCGGCGGTCTCTGACGGCGTGGCGTAGCCGCCATAGAGCGCGATCATCACGCCGGTGAGCAGCAGCACGAACGGGATCACGCGCGGCAGCACGCTGAAGCGTTCGGCGAGCGTGTATTCGTCGCGGGCGAGGATCGCTGCTTCCGGGCCGCCGTTCTTGTAGATCGCTTCTGCGGCGGCATATTCCTGGCGGAAGCGGATCACGGCGTAGGCGCCGAACAGCGAGACCAGCAGCAGGCCGGGGCCGATGCCGGCGAGGAAGAGCCGTCCGAGCGATTTTTCGGCTGCGACCGCGAACAGGATCATGGTGATCGAGGGCGGCAGCAGGATGCCGAGCGTGCCCCCGGCAGCGATGATCCCTGCGGCAAAGCCGCCGGAATAGCCGCGCTTGCGCATCTCGGGAATGCCGGCCGAGCCGATCGCCGAGCAGGTCGCAGGCGAGGAGCCCGCCATCGCCGCGAACAGCGCGCATGCGAACACGTTGGCAACGCCGAGCCCGCCGGGAACGCGATGCAGCCAGGCATGCAGGGCCGAATAGAGATCCTGGCCGGCGCGCGACTTGCCGATCGCGGCGCCCTTCAGGATGAAGAGCGGGATCGACAACAGCGTGATCGAGGCCATTTCCTCGTAGACGTTTTGCGTCACCGTATCGAGGGACGCCGCCGGCATGTAGATGCCCATGAACACGACCGCGACCGCGCCGAGCGCGAACGCAATGGGCATGCCCGAGAACATCACGAGCAGCGTCGCAACACCGTAGGCAACGCCGATACCGAACACGCTCATGGACGCTTGGCTCCGGTAAACGGCAGCGCAAGCTGCACGAGGATCTGGATGCAGAGCAGGCTCATGCCGAACGCCATCAGCGAATAGGGAATGGCGAGCGGCGGCGACCACATCGAGTTCGAGACCTGGCCGTCGACATAGGCCTCGTGGGCCAGTGTCCAGGACTTCCAGGTGAAGAAGGCGCAGAACAGAAACGTGGCGGCATCGACCAGCCAGAGCCTGATCCGGTTCGCGAGCGGCGAGAGCAGGCCGACAAAGGCCTCGATGCCGATATGGCCGCGGTTCTGCTGCACATAGGCGGCCGTCATGAAGGTCGCGCCGACCAGCAGGAACACGGCGGCCTCGTCCTGCCAGTAATTGGCGGCCTTGAACAAGGCGCGGCTGAGCACGCTGTAGCTCAGGATGGCGCAGGCCGCGACCAGCGCGATCGCGGCGAACACCACGATGATGCTGTTGAGGATGGCGAGACCACGATCGATCGCTGCCGCAAGGCCTGTCCTTGCGGCCGCGCTGGTTTGATCGTCACGATCCGGAAGCGGACCGTGGCTCATGCGGCGACGTCGGTGGCGAGCTTGAGCAGGTTCGCCGAGGTCGCGGTCTTGGCGCTGTAGTCCTTCCAGGCGGTGTCGCGGGCGATGTCACGCCACTTGCCGACGGTCGCGGCGTCGAGCACCGAGACCTTGGCGCCGGCCTTCTCGTAGACCTTGGCGACCTCGACGTCGTCGTCCTGCGCGCCCTTGCGGCCGAAGGCCTCGAGCTCGGTGCCGACCGCGAGCAGGATGTCCTGCTGGTTCTTCGGCAGCTTGTCGAAGATCGCCTTCGACATCATCAGCGGCTCGAGCATGAACCAGTAGGAGGCGCCTGCGCCCGAGGTCAGGGACTTGGCGACCTCTTCCAGACGGAACGAGATCAGGCTGGTCGAGGAGGTGATGCCGGCATCGCAGGCGCCGGTCTGCATCGCCGCGTAGATTTCGTTCGAGGGCACGGACAGCACCGAGGCGCCGGCGGTCTGGAGCACCATGTCCATCTCGCGCGAGCCGCCGCGCACCTTCAGGCCCTTGGCGTCTTCCGGCGCGACGATCGGCTTGGAGCGGCTGGCGACTCCGCCGGCCTGCCAGACCCAGGAGAGCAGGATGATGCCCTTGTCGGCGAGGAAGTCGGTCAGCGCCTTGCCGACCGGCTCCTTCTTCCAGCGCAGGCCCTGGTCGTAGGTAGTCACGAGGCCGGGCATCAGGCCGATATTGGTCTCCGGCAGCTCACCGCCAGCGTACGGCATCGGGTAGAGGCTGATGTCGAGCGCGCCCTTGCGCATCGCGGAGAACTGCGCGTTGGTCTTGATCAGCGAAGAGTTCGGATAGATCTCGGCGGCGATGTCGCCGTTGCTGCGCTTACTGACTTCGGCAGCGAACATGCGGCAGAGCCGGTCCCGGAAATCACCTTTGTCGATGGTGCCGCCCGGGAACTGGTGCGAGATTTTCAGCGTGGTCGCGGCCTGCGCGGTGCCGGTGCCGAAGCGGAGAATGGCGGGTGCGGCGACCGCGGTCGCGAGCAGATGGCGGCGCGTGAGCATGGTGTGATCCCTCTGAACGTTTCTTCGAACGGTTCTTGTTGGCGTGATTTGGGCGGGTCATGTGACCGGCACGTAGGCCCATCCTAGCCGGTCTTTCACCCGATATTCTCTCATCTGATAGTTCGAGACCGAATGCCACGGCAAGGGGGTGGCCGTGCTGCGCTGCACACATCCTCTTACCGCCGCAGGCTCTGGACTCCCCCGAAGGTCGGATCGCAGCGGGCTCGTCAAAAATTTATCGGCGGCGGGGTAACAATGCGGGACTCGCATCCGTCGAGATTGAATAGCGGCGTCCGTCGCTGACAAACACCATCTCGAAGGGAAGATGATCCATGACCATTCGCACCCGTATCGTGCTCGGCGTCTCCGCTGCCGCTCTCTCGCTCGGACTCGCGCTCGCGCCGGCCGCCTTTGCTCAGGACAAGATGGGCAAGGATGACGGCATGATGAAAAAGGACACGATGTCCAAGGACGGCATGATGAAGAAGGACACCATGTCCAAGGACGACGGCATGAAGAAGGATCACATGTCGAAGGACGGGATGAAGAAGGACGACGGGATGATGAAGAAGAACTGATCTTCGACTGTGGTCCGCAGCAGACGGACGTGCGTCGAAAATCCAGGGGCGGTCACGTGGACCGCCCCGGATAGTCAGTTCAAATTCAGTTGAACGCGACCGTGAATGCTACTTGCGCTTGGCCTTGCGGGCGGCGTAGCGGGCGTCGCGCTTGGCCTTCTGCTCGGCCTCGACTTCAGCCTGCTTGGCGACCGCCTCCTCCGCCTCGCGGGCGATCCGGGCTGCCTCCGCGGCTGCGGCTTCTTCGGCGATACGCTTCTGCTCGGCCTTTTCGGCCTCGCGCGCTGCCTTTGTCTCGGCGCGCTTGGCCGCGAGGGCCTCGCGCTCGGCGCGTCGTGCCGCGACCGCCGGATCGTCATGACCCGGTTGCGACTTGAATTTGTTCAAAAGATTTTTGCGTGCTTCCTGCGCCGCCTTTTGTCGGTCGGAGAAGCCTGGTTCCCTGAATCCACTCATCGAACGAACCTTGTCTTCCTCACTTTCAGCCCTACATCACTGCGTGTTGGTACGTCGGCTGGGCATAGCGGGCGCCACGCGACGCAGAAGCGTGTACATCGGCGCGCGTCGCGAAGCCACCCATAATCGCAGCCGATCAGGTAGACGAAAAATCGTCGCCCCGACGATCTCGTAGCCCGGAAAAACTGCCGAATTGTGATGTCCCTCATAAGGGAGCACGAGGGGCGACGCCTAGCGTCCGCCCCGATACGAGACGGAGCACGGGCATGACGATCTTCCGCTTCCGCCAGAAGGCGCTGGCAATCGCCTTGGCTCTGATAGCCGTGGCCGGCGCCGCGCTGCTGCTCGCTCGTCCCCAGCCCATCGAGAGCGCCGTCCTGGGGGCCGACTGGGAATGCACGCAGACCGCGTTCGTGCTCACGACCTGTGCACCGCGGCTCCAGCAGGCGATCCCGGCGGTCGAAACCTCGCGCAAGGATGCGATCCGGGCGACCCGAGGCTGAACCTGACGAACTGGACCGATCGGGATGTGACGGGACGTCGCAGAGGTGGTAAGCCGGCGCCCGCACGGTAGGTAGCCATGTCCACGTCCAAACTCGAGTCCAAGCCCGAACCGGGCGAGAAGCCGAAATCCCGGCCGAAGCCTCAATCCGGCGATAACCGCCGCGGCGCGATCGCCGGCTTGATCATCGCGATCCTGATCCTCGGTGTCGGCTGGTGGCTCGCGCGGGACCTTACCGCGGCCAGCAAGATGCAAGACTGCCTGATGTCCGGGCGGAGCAATTGCAACGTGATCGAGCCGGCCCGCTAGAAGCGCTCCAGCGCGGCCCGTCGAGCCGAAAAATTGCCGTGATCTTAATCATTTGTAACGCGACTTAGCCGAACAAAGCAGGTCAGCTATGTCAGCCGGCATCAAGCCGAGCGCGATCCGAATCGTCTATCGCGCCAGGCACCACGGCAATTGCGAGAGCAATCGAAAGAGTAGGGGTCAAGCACGCATGAGTGCGTCCAGCCGCATGAAGATCATCATTTCCTTGGTTTCGGCCATGTCGTTGCTCGCGCTTTCGGCACAGGCCCAGGACGCCAGGCCGTCGAGGGACGCGGGGCCGTCGAGGGATGCCGGCCAGCCTCCGGCTCGCCCGGGCGCTGGAGCACCGGCTCCGGACAGTCAGAACATGCGCAGGGGCCCGCCCCCGCAGCAGGCGGCCCGACCCGCGCCGCAGCCCGGTGGCCAGCCCCATGCTGGTCCCGGCCAGCACAGCGCCGGCGGCCCGCCGCCGGGACGCTATGTCGCCCGTGGTCCCGCTCCGACGCGCGACTGGGGCGGACATGCCTATCGTGGCAATCGCTCCTGGGATGGCGGGCGCTGGCGCCACGAAGTCCACAACGGCCGCTCCGGCTGGTGGTGGGACGTTGGCGGCGTCTGGTATTATTATCCGCAGCGGATGGCCGGCCCGCCGGCCTACATCTCCGAGGAATATTACGACGACGTGCCGGTGGCCTATGCCCCGCCGCCGCCTCCGGTCGCCTATGCACCGCCACCTCCGCCGCCGCCGGCTGATCCCGGCGCGAGCGCACTTGGCGGCGCCATCGTCGGCGGCGTGCTGGGCGGACTGATCTCGGGCAACGCAACAGGGGCTGCCGCGGGCGCGGTCCTCGGCGGCGCGACCGGAGCCATCGCCGGTGCCACCGCCGCATCCCAGCCGGGCTACTACTGGGCGCAGGGCAATTGCTACTACCGCTATCCGGACGGGCAGTACGTGGCGACCGATCCGCGAGCGTGCCGCTAAGGCACTGGTCGCATCCTGACCTGAAAGAGGCGGGCGAACGCCCACCTCTTTTTGTTCTGGTGCCGTCAACCGATTGTCTCGATGCGTATGTCGGCGCGACGTTCGGCGGCGCACAACAACTGCCTCAAAATAGCACTGGCTCCCGGTGCCGCTTCACGCGATTCTCAAAAGAAAAAACGTTGGGAAAACGATTCGCGGGGACGTGGGACATGCTGGATGCAATCCAGATCAGCTTGGCGCTTTGGGCCATGATCGTTTGCGGCGGGATCAAGCTGGGGCAGATGCTGCACTGCCTGGTTTAGCGAACGAAGCCGGCCGCGAGCCTTACTCGCCAACGCGACGGATCGTTCTGCGTCACACGAGCCAGTTGAAGAACGCAATTGCGCCCCAGACCAGGCCGGCGATCCAGGCCAGCATCACGATGCCGATGGTCCCGAGATAGGCGATGCCGAGCAGGTCGGTCCTTCGTCGTTGCGTCGGGACGTTGGCCGGAGCTGCTGCTTCTTGTGTCATGACGGGAAATACCATCGATGCCTCCGCGTGCTGCTGGAGCGTCGAAACATGGTTTAACCGAGATGCAGGTCGCGGACTGTGACACAATTCACAGATCGCCTGGATGAAGCCCAGCCGAATGGCTTCGCAATCAGCGCATGCGTGCAGTGAGGCAATTGTGCCGGAGCGTTTGCCTCGGTCCGGGAGCGGCGGACGTTACCCCGCAATCATACGGACGAAATTGCCATGGGCTTGTCCAGATGGCCGGCTAGAGTCGGTCGCATGTATACCAAGTACGACCCACAGCACGAAGCGGAGGCCGCGATGAAGCGGGCTGCGGCATCGGAAGGTGCCGACCGGCAAAGGCTGATCCAATTGGCTCTGGCCTGGCACGAGCTGGCCCGCGACCGGCGCGATGAGCGGGCGGACTGCGGGCATTCTTAGGGGAATTTCGCGTCAGACGATGACGGGCCGAACTCGGCCGGCCGGCTGATCTGCATGAGAAAGCCCCGTGCTCGGGGGACAAGCACGGGGCCCT
Organism: Bradyrhizobium genomosp. III; assembly: GCF_000261705.1. NCBI lineage: Bacteria > Pseudomonadati > Pseudomonadota > Alphaproteobacteria > Hyphomicrobiales > Nitrobacteraceae > Bradyrhizobium > Bradyrhizobium genomosp. III. The sequence goes on from NZ_AJQF01000043.1 coordinate 28,910, forward strand.
TCAAAGCCGACCGGGGCTGGCAGGTCGGCACCACTTGATTTCAAGCCATCCAACGTGCCGGTCGTGATCTCGTTCCATGCCGCTGCTCATTTTGTTGTGCCGTGTTCGATACGCCTGGCATTGCGCAAGGCGACCCGCCTCGCTCGCGCTCGAACAGGAACCTCCGTTCCCCGCGGACGTTGGCCGTCCATGACCGACCCCGAGTTACGCGCACAGTCCTTCGACATTGCCTGGAAATATCTCGACCGATCCGGCTTGCTCACAGGCGAGCACGAGGACTCCGCTCGCTTCATCCTGAACAGGATCGATCGGTTGATGCTGCGAGGAGAGCGCCGCAGGCTGTTGTTGTCGAACGCCGCGATCGACGCCTACCTGCTGCGGCCGACGCTCGTGCCCATGGATACGTGAATGGCGACGTGATCGATCCGACGAAACGCGACGTTAAGAAATGCGCGGCGCCGACATTACGATTACGATTCGTGCTTTTGGAACGAAGCGGAGTCGGATCGTGAACAAACAAAAAGCCCCCGAAGGGGCTCAATGTTCAGGCGGCTCAATGTTCAGGCGGCTTCCGTCTTCGGTACGGCGTCGGCATTCATTGAAAGCTTGACGACATCGCCTTCGACGGCACCGACATATTTCATGTCGATGTAGTGATGATGGTCCTTGTGACCTTCCGGGCTGTCCTTGCGCGTCAGCTTGATGCGGTTGCCCTCGACGCGGTCGACGGTGCCGACATGTGCGCCGTCCTTGCCGATGATTTTCATGTGCTCTCTGATCTCAGACATGTCGTCCTCCTTGCACCGTCTCAACGGCCAGGATCGTTGTTCGTTGCAGCAGGCGTGCGTTGGACCCAAGGCGATTTCCGCACGTTGACGTCCGATCGGATCTGCCCAAGACTCGCATGGAGACCATTCAGGCCTATCTGGAACGGAAGCACAGGGAACTCGGGCTGTTGAATGACTGCCTGAGCCATCGGCTCGATTTGACGCGTCCGCGATCGGTCGACGAGGTCGTCAGGTCCAAATTCCAGATCACTGCGGCGCTCAGGGCAGAGCACGAGCTGCACGAGTGGAAGGCAACGGAAACAGCCTGGTCGCACAGCGCCGATCCCGTCAGCGGGCCGTTCAAGTTCAGTTACGATTACCAGCGGGCCGATCTTACGGTGCGCGGTCCTTCCTTCTATGAGTTCGAATGCGGCTGCATGAGCGCGGCGACCTATACTGCCTCGGGCATGGCTGCGATCTCCGCCGTCCTGCTGGCCTCCGCGCAAATCGTCGAGAAGGCTGATTTGCTGGTGCTTCCCGGCTCCTATGGCGAGACGCTGGAGCTGATCCGGGGCCTTGTTCCTCATTTGCGGCTCGTGGCTTTGAGGCCGCCGTTGGGTGATGCGTTTGCTTCGGCGAATTCGCCGAAAATTCTGCTTTTGGATTCCTGCTCCCGCGCCGGCGCTTTTGAGGCGGCGATCCGAAGCGACGGCTCGGGTCTCGATCTCGTGATTTTCGATACGACATGCTTCGCGGGCAGCTCGGGCCGGATCCGGCGCGTCCTGAGTTGGGCCCGGCGATACGGAATTCCACTGGTGCTGGTGCGAAGCCACAACAAGCTCGATTCGCTCGGGGCGGAATATGGCCGCCTGGGCTCGGCGGTCTTCGTGCAGGGGAATGATGACCTGCAGAGGGCAGGGCGGCCTGAATGGACACGTCTCGCGGCCGAAACCCGCAACGCGGTGCGATTGCTCGGCGGCGCGGCGTTGCCGGCGCACTTCCCGCCCTTTGTCGGCAGCGCGGTCTACTGGGCCCTCACAAAGAGGCGCGTTGCGGCGATCCTGCGCAACGGCCGCAGCATGGCCCGCCATTTTGCTGCAACACTCCCGGCGCTCTCGGCCGAACTCCATTTCGCCCACGGTCTCTATGTCACCTTGCGGGGCAGGAGCCCTCTCGACGAGGCGAGCGCGCGGCAGGCCGCCGAGGACATGAGCAACGAACTGCGCGCCGAAGGCCTCCCGATTCGCCATGCCGGCAGCTTCGGTTTCGACTTTGCTGCGACCGAGTGGTTTCACGACGCGACCACGGACCAATACAGCGTGCGGGTGGCGGTCTCGGACTTGCCGACGGAGGTCTGGGATGATCTCACCGCGGCGATTGCGCGATGGTGGCACGTTCGTCAGTCGACAGGTGGCCGAGGATGAATGTCGGCGCTTGCGCGGAAGAGGGCGCCTCGATCAGTCGATCGCCAGGCAGTGCTCCAAGGCCGGCTTTTCGCTGTTATCGCGGCTGGGACGCGCCCACTCCTGAACGGCGAAGGAAAGGTGATGCTGGCCCATGGCGGCGCCAATGATCGATGCTTGAGCCACCTTGATGGGCCTGGTGACCACACTGGTGTTCACAACGCCTGCGTCGATTGCCAAAAACGACATCGCGACGATCGCCACCGCAGATGCGATGGCCATTCTCGTCCATTCGGCAGGAAGCATCGGAGTCCTTAACGCGGGCGCAATTCGCCCGCCGCTTACATAGGGCTGATCGGCACGGTTCAAAGGCCCGCGTATGGTTACCCACGCGTTCGTGAAGGGCGGTGGATTTAGAAAATGAGACTGGCGATCCCAGCAGGACTCGAACCTGCAACCCGCGGAGTAGAAATCCGCTACTCTATCCAGTTGAGCTATGGGACCGTCGCTGCGCCAGCCTCCGTTTGGAGGCCGGCTGGTTCATCTACCATGCCAAATATGAAAAATATCGTCTTTCGCCAAGTCTGAACCGAACCGTTTTCCTCAGAGCCGCGACAAAGCGAGACGGTGGCATGTCAGGGTGCCGGGTTGAGCGGCAGCGGACTGGACGATGGATCACATCGCCGGGAACGCTGGCCAGCTTCCGGGATGTGGCCGCCGGTCGACGGGTCGGGTATCGCTGCGCCATCAGGACGGTGTGAGCGGCGGTATCTTGATCGGTCTCCTCTGGGCTTGCCTTTCCATGGCGAATGCGACGAATTGCACCTTTGGTTCCATCGCCTTGAGTCCGTCACCTTTCCGCGCATTTCATGCTGCCCGCGGGCGGCTGTCCGCGATTTCCGGGAGTCCATCATGATTGGTCTTGTTCGCGCCGTCACACTCTGCGCCACGCTGGCGCTCGGCCTCGCCGCCGCGCATGCCGCGGACAAGGCGTTCAAGCGCGACGACCTCGCCGATGCCGCGATCAAGCTGGAGGCCCAGATCAAGAGCGAGGCCGGGCCGGTCGCCAAGTCCAACGCGACGCTGCGCACCGACGCGGACGCCGCCTTCCGGCGCAATGATTATCGCACCGGCCTGTCGGTGCTCGGCCAGATCGCCGCGACCACGCCGGAGGACGCCGGCAACTGGCTGCGGCTTGCCAAGGTCATCTTCCAGATATCGCCGAAGAGCTCGAGCGAGCAGACCTTCCTGCTGGAACGCGCCTCGACCGCGGCCTACATCGCCTACCAGCGCGCCGGCAATGCCGGCGAGGAGGCCGACGCCCTCGCCGTGCTCGGCAAGTCGCTGTCGGAACGCAAGCTGTGGCGGCCGGCGCTGGATTCGCTGCGGCTGTCGCTCGACATGCGCGAGGTCGCCGACGTCCGCGGCCAATATGAGAAGATGCGCGACGAGCACGGCTTCCGGCTGCTCGACTATACCGTGGACTCGGATTCGGCGAGCCCGCGCGCCTGCTTCCAGTTCTCCGAGGAATTGGCAAAACGCACCGACTTTGCGCCGTTCCTGGCGTTGGCGGGCCAGGACAAGCCGGCGCTGTCGGCCGAAGGCAAGCAGCTCTGCGTCGACGGGCTGAAGCACGGCGAGCGCTACAACATCAGTCTGCGCGCCGGCCTGCCGTCCACCGTGAAGGAGGGGCTGCCGAAATCGGCCGAGTTCAACGTCTATGTGCGCGACCGCAAGCCGTTCGTGCGCTTCACCAGCCGGGCCTATGTGCTGCCGCGGACCGGCCAGCGCGGCATTCCCGTGGTCAGCGTCAACACGCCCGCGGTCAACATCAACGTGTTCCGGATCGGCGACCGCAATCTGATCAACACTGTGGTCGACAGCGATTTCCAGAAGACGCTGTCGAAATACCAGCTCTCCGATCTCGGCGGCGAGCGCGGCGTGAAGGTCTGGACCGGCGAGCTCGCAACCGCGATGACGCTGAACCAGGACGTCACCACGGCCTTTCCGGTTGACCAGGCGCTCGGCGAGCTTCAGCCGGGCGTCTACGTGATGACGGCCGCCGCCAAGGGTCCGGGCTCGGACGACGATTACCAGCTCGCCACCCAATGGTTCATCGTCTCCGATCTCGGGGTGTCAGCCTATTCCGGCAATGACGGTATCCACGTGTTCGTGAACTCGCTGGCCTCGACCGATCCGGTCGGCAAGGCCGAGGTGCGGCTCGTTGCCCGCAACAACGAGATCCTGGCGACGCGCAAGACCGACGACAGCGGCCATGTGCTGTTCGAGGCGGGCCTTGCGCGCGGCGAGGGCGGCCTGTCGCCGGCGATGCTGACGGTCACGGGCGAGAAGGCCGATTATGCCTTCCTCAGCCTGAAGTCCTCCGCCTTCGATTTGTCCGATCGCGGCGTCTCAGGCCGCGTGGTGCCTGCAGGCGCCGACGCCTTCGTCTATGCCGAGCGTGGTGTGTACCGCTCCAGCGAGACCGTCTATCTCACCGCGCTGTTGCGCGACGGGCAGGGCAATGCCGTCAGCGGCGGGCCGCTGACGCTGGTGATCGAGCGCCCTGATGGCGTCGAATACCGACGTGCCGTGCTCGCCGACCAGGGCGCCGGCGGCCGTACGCTGTCCGTGCCGCTCAACTCGGCCGTTCCGACCGGGACGTGGCGGGTGCGCGCCTTCACCGACCCGAAAGGCTCCTCGGTCGGTGAGACCACTTTCATGGTCGAGGACTACGTTCCTGATCGGATCGAATTCGACTTGTCCGCCAAGGACAAGCTGATCAAAGCTAACGCTCCAGTGGAGCTTAAGGCGGACGGCCATTTCCTCTATGGCGCGCCCGCGTCCGGCCTGCAGCTTGAAGGCGACATGCTGGTCGCGACCGCGAGCGAACGTCCGGGCTTTGCCGGCTACCAGTTCGGCGTCGCCGACGAGGAGACCACCTCCAACGAGCGCACGCCGCTCGAGAATCTGCCCGAGGCCGACGCCAATGGCGTTGCGACCTTCCCGGTGACGCTGGACAAGCAGCCGGCTTCGACCCGTCCGCAGGAAGCCCAGATCTTCGTCCGCATGGTGGAGACCGGCGGCCGCGCCGTCGAGCGCAAGATCGTGCTGCCGGTGGCGCCCGCGACCGCCCTGATCGGCGTCAAGCCGCTATTCGGTGACAAGAACGTCGCCGAGGGCGACAAGGCCGAGTTCGATGTCCTGTTCGTCTCGCCCGAGGGCGAGAGGTTGCGCCGCGACGGCCTGCGCTACGAGCTCCTGAAGATGGAGTCGCGCTACCAGTGGTATCGCCAGAACAATTACTGGGAGTACGAGCCGGTCAAGTCGACCTCGCGCGTTGCCGACGGTGATGTGACCGTTACGGCCGACAAGCCGGCGCGGATTTCGCTCACTCCCCAGCCCGGCCGCTACCGTCTCGATGTGAAGTCGAACGACGCCGATGGCCCGGTGACCTCGGTGCAGTTCGACGTCGGCTGGTATTCCGACGGCAGCGCCGACACGCCGGACCTCCTGGAGACCTCGATCGACAAGCCGCAATATTCCTCCGGCGACACCATGACGGTGTCGGTCAACGTCCGCAGCGCCGGCAAGCTGACCGTCAACGTGCTCGGCGACCGCCTGCTGACGACGCAGACGATCGACGTCAAGGAAGGCACTGCCCAGGTGAAGCTCCCGGTTGGTAAGGACTGGGGCACAGGTGCTTACGTGGTGGCGACGCTGCGCCGCCCGCTCGATGCCGCTGCCCAGCGCATGCCGGGCCGGGCGATCGGGCTGAAATGGTTCGGCATCGACAAGCAGGCCCGCACCTTGCAGGTCAAGCTGTCGCCGCCGGCGCTGATCCGGCCCAACGCAACGTTGAAGATCCCGGTCAAGCTCGACGGACTCAATCCGGGCGAGGACGCCAAGATCGTCATCGCCGCGGTCGATGTCGGCATCCTCAACCTCACCAATTACAAGCCGCCGGCGCCGGACGATTACTATCTCGGCCAGCGCCGCCTGAGCGCCGAGATCCGCGATCTCTATGGGCAGCTCATCGACGGCATGTCCGGCACGCGAGGCCAGATCAAGTCCGGTGGTGACGCTGGGGCTGCCGAGCTGCAGGGTTCGCCGCCCGCGCAGAAGCCGCTGGCGCTCTATTCCGGCATCGTCACGGTTGGCTCCGATGGCAGCGCGGAAGTCGGCTTCGACATTCCGGAGTTCGCCGGCACCACGCGCGTGATGGCGGTGGCGTGGACCGCGACCAAGCTTGGCCGCGCCAACACCGACGTCGTGATTCGCGATCCTGTCGTGCTCACCACGACCCTGCCGCGCTTCCTGCTCAATGGCGACCACGGCACGGTCAACCTCGAGATCGACAATGTCGAGGGACAGGCCGGCGACTACGTCATCAACGTGAAGACCGGCGGCCCCGTGAAGATGACCGGCAATCCCGCCACCACGGTCAAGCTCGCCGCCAAGCAGCGCAACTCGTTTGCGCTGGCGATCGACGCGACCGCGGCCGGGCAGGCGACGCTGGACGTCGACATCAGGGGGCCGAACGGGCTGACGCTGGCGCGCCATTACGCGTTCGACGTCAAGGCGGCGACGCAGGTCCTGGCACGGCGGTCGATCCGGACGCTGGCGAAAGGCGAGAGCCTGACGCTGACCTCGGACATGTTCTCCGACCTCGTGCCGGGCACCGGCAGCGTCTCGGTTTCGGCCAGCCTGTCGACCGCGCTCGATGCGGCGACGATCCTGAAAGCGCTCGACCGTTATCCGTATGGCTGCTCGGAGCAGATCACGAGCCGCGCGATGCCGTTGCTCTATGTCAACGACCTTGCTGCCGGCGCGCATCTGGCCATGGACACCGAGGTCGATCAGCGCATCCGCGATGCGATCGAGCGGCTTTTGGCCCGTCAGGGTTCGAACGGCTCGTTCGGCCTGTGGTCGGCCGGCGGCGACGACGCCTGGCTCGACGCTTACGTGACGGACTTCCTGACCCGTGCCCGTGAGAAGGGTTTTGCGGTGCCGGACGTCCTGTTCAAGAACGCGCTCGACCGTGTCAGAAACTCCGTCGTCAACGGCAACGAGCCGGAGAAGGACGGCGGGCGCGATCTCGCTTACGGCCTCTATGTGCTCGCACGTAACGGCGCAGCGCCGATCGGCGATCTCCGCTATCTCGCCGACACCAAGCTCAGCAACCTCGCAACCCCGATCGCGAAGTCGCAGCTCGCGGCGGCGCTCGCTCTGGTCGGCGATCGCAACCGCGCCGAACGCGTGTACGGCGCCGCGCTCGACAGCCTCGCGCCGAAGCCCGTGCTGGAGTTCGGCCGTACCGACTACGGCTCGCAGCTTCGCGATGCGGCGGCTTTGGTGTCGCTCGCCAGCGAAGGCAACGCGCCGAAGGCGACGTTGACGCAGGCGGTGTCGCGGGTCGAGACCGCGCGCGGGCTGACGCCCTACACCTCCACGCAGGAGAATGCATGGCTGGTGCTGGCGGCGCGGGCGCTGGCCAAGGAGAACCTGTCCATGGAAGTGGACGGTCAGCCGGTCAAGACCGCGCTGTACCGCAGCTATAAGGCCGCGACGCTGGAGGGCAAGCCGCTGAAGATCACCAATACCGGCGATGCGCCGGTGCAGGCGGTGGTCTCGGTGTCGGGCTCGCCGGTGACGCCGGAGCCGGCTGCGTCCAACGGCTTCAAGATCGAGCGCAACTACTTCACGCTCGACGGCAAGCCGGCCGACATCAGCAAGGTCAAGCAGAACCAGCGCTTCGCGGTGGTACTGAAGATCACCGAGGCCAAGCCTGAGTACGGCCACATCATGGTGTCCGACTATCTGCCGGCAGGCCTTGAGATCGACAACCCGAAGCTGGTGTCGTCGGGCGACAGCGGCACGCTGGACTGGATCGAGGACGGCGAGGAGCCCGAGGATACCGAGTTCCGCGACGACCGCTTCACTGCGGCGGTCGATCGCGCCTCGGATTCAAAGTCGGTCTTCACCGTCGCCTATATTGTGCGCGTGGTCTCGCCCGGCAAATACGTGCTGCCGCAAGCCTATGTCGAGGACATGTACAATCCCTCGCGCTATGGGCGGACGGGCACGGGAACGGTCGAGGTGCGGGCGGCGAAGTGAGTGCTGATGGGATGAGCGCAGCGGAGCCACATACTCAGTCGTCATGCCCGGGCTTGTCCCGCCTGCGCGGCC